>CAZNMB010000143.1:0-5761 GCA_964574095.1 uncultured Dehalococcoidia bacterium | reverse complement strand
CGGAAGCATACCCTTTCCCCTCGCCAGTGTCTCACATCTTTCTGAACGAGCTCACCCCATCGCCATACGTCAGCTCGGCTGTTCCTGTGGACAGCACGCAGCACGGCAACGCGCCGTCGCAACGCCCGGTGGCCCCTTCCAGATGCTGTCGCCCTTGCGTCCGGTCGGCGCGGTGCGCTAGAATCCGGGCCACTCGGCGGCGCGGGGTGGACGGCTGTGAGACTGATGGGCGGCAGGTTCGTGGATGATGAGGTGTATGAGTCCTATGTCCTCTTCGCCCTTCGGTCCATACTCGGAGACCGCAGAGCCAAGTCCATTCTGCGGCGGTTGAGGAGCGAGGACGCCGCGGCCCATGAACAGATCATGATCGAGGCATGGCGAAGGCATGCGGACCTGCCGGACGATCTGAGGACGGACAAGTCGAAGGCAATCGCCATCATCATTGAAGAGGGCGCCAGGCTCCAGCTGGCCATGATTGAGAGGGCCAGATCGACCGGCGTGTTCGACGACGCGCCTCAAACAGGGGGAGACGCGCATTCCGCCGACCGGCCACCGACAATCAGCGGCTGAGGTTCCGATGAGGTATGGTCCCGTGTCGAGTCTGGGCAGCCTCAGAGCATGCGGAGTCCGCTGGCCGGTTGAGGGTCGGTTGAGGCGGATGGTGGCAGCGGCTGGATTCGAACCAGCGACCTTGGGCTTATGAGTCCCCTGCTCTAGCCACTGAGCTACGCTGCCCCGGAGATATCTTAGCAGCCGCCCCCTACAGGGTCAATCCTACGAGGGCAGCAGGGCCACGACGCGGTCCAGGATCCGGTGGGCCACCTCGTACTTGGGCATCAGCGGCAGCTCCTCCACGTTCCCCTCGCGGTCGATCAGGGTCACGCGGTTGGTCTCGGCGCCGAAGCCGCTGCCCTCGGCCGTCACGTCGTTGGCAGCGATGAGGTGCAGGTCCTTGCTCGCCAGCTTCCGCCGCGCCCTCTCGATCACGTCCCCGGTCTCGGCGGCAAACCCCACCTTGACGACGTCGCCCCGGACCTCACTGAGGATATCCGGGGTCTTCACCAGCTCCAGGGTCAGGCTCTCCGACTCGCGTCTTATCTTGGACCCGGCGACCTCCGCCGGCCGGTAGTCCGCCACCGCCGCCGCCATTATGAGCACGTCGGCCGCAGCCGACGCCTTGAGCACGGCGTCCCTCATCTCCAGCGCCGTCTCGACGCGCATCACGTCCACACCCATCGGCGGCGGTATCTCCACCGCGCTGGTGATCAGCGTCACCACGGCGCCCCTGTCCCGTGCCGCCTCGGCCACCGCATACCCCATCCTGCCCGACGAGCGATTGCCCACGAACCGTACGAAATCGATCGGCTCCCGCGTGCCTCCCGCGCTCACAACCACCTGCCTCTCGGCGAGGTCTCCCTCCCGGGCCAGCGTCTCGCACACGGCGGCGACCACCTCCTCGGTCTCGACCAGGCGCCCCATGCCGACGAGCCCCGAGGCCAGCCGCCCGTGCGCCGGCCCCACGATGGTGAACCCCCGCGAGCGCAGCCGTCCCAGGTTCTCCTGCGTCACCGCGTTGCCGTACATCCCCGCGTCCATCGCCGGCGCCACAATCACCGGCGCCCTGGTGGCAAGGACGGTGCAGGTCAGCATCTCGTCCGCGATCCCGGCCGCCATCTTCGCGATGGTGTTGGCCGTGGCCGGGGCCACCAGCACCACGTCGGCCCGCTCGGCGAGCGCCACGTGCTCCACGCTGAACTCGGAGGAAAGCTCCCACATGTCTGTGACCACCGGCCGGTGCGTCACGGCGCGGAAGGAGAGAGGCGTCACGAACTCCATCGCCGCCTTCGTCATCACCACATCCACGCCCATCCCCCGCTGGGTGAGCTTGCTCGCGATGTCCACGGCCTTGTAGGCCGCGATGCTGCCCGTTACTCCCAGGACAACCGTCTTGCCTTCGAACACTTCCCCTCCCTGCACGGCGCGCTATCGCGGAACGTTGAGTTCGTGTATTAGTCTCAGCCCGACCAGCGTCAGGTCGGGTTCGATCGCATCGACCACCTTCGCCTCCCTGGAGATCACCTCCGCCAGGCCCCCGGTGGCGATCACCTTCGCCGTTCCGCCCAACTCTTCTCTCATGCGCGCCACGATGCCCTCGATCAGGCCCACGTACCCCAGGATGATGCCCGATTGCATGGCCGCGACGCTGTTCCTGCCGATCGCTCTGGGGGGCCGCACCAGCTCCACCCGCGGGAGCTTCGCCGCGTGCTCGAACAGGGCCTCCGCCGAGATCAGGATACCCGGAGCGATCGCGCCGCCGAGATAGTCGCCATCCTTCGAGATCGCGTCGAACGTTGTCGCCGTCCCCAGGTCGATCACGATCAGCGGGCCCCCGTACAGGCGGTGCCCCGCCGCCGCGTTCACCACGCGGTCGGCCCCGACCTCACGCGGGTTGTCTATCGATATGCGGACGCCCGTCTTCGTGCCCGGCCCGACGACCATAGGCGAGACGTCGAAGTAGCGGTGGCACAGCTTCTCGAACACGGTGACCAGCGGCGGCACCGAGCTCGCTATGATCGCGGCATCGACATCGCCGAAGGCAAGGCCCTTCATCGGCAGCAGGCCCGCCAGCATCGCCGCGTACTCGTCCTCGAGCTTGTGGACGTCGGTCCCGATCCGCCAGGTGGCCTTGAGCCGCTCTCCGTCGAAGACCCCGATCACAATGTTGGTGTTACCGACGTCGATAGCCAGCAGCATGGCAATCTCGCCTCCCACCGGACGGCGGCTGTGCCCTTGACTCGCGGGTGACGCTCGCGCCCCGGCGTGAGCGCTATTATAGCCGAGTGCCCGTGGGGTTACAACTCGCAGGCCCGCGCAGGCCTACCTGCCCTGATCGATTACGTCCGGGCGCTGGCCGCGAACGGCCGGCACCCCGTCGTCCGCCCGCTGGCGGTTGAGAAACTCGACCCCCTTGGCGGTGTCGCTGGCGACACGCGCCCTGTCGTGCTTGTTGAGGCGGTACTTGAACAGCCAGTAGGTGAACTCCTGCAACTCGTTGAGCCCGATGCTGTCACCCCCCTCGTACCCCTTCTCCGCCCTGAAGAGATCGAGCAGAGCTTCCTGTCCGGCCCCGTACACCCGCTGGTAGGCATCTTCACCGACACCGTCCCCCCTCGACCACACCTGGGACTGCCGCTCCTTCCTGATCTCCTCCTCGACGGCCAGCACCACGAACTTCTCCACGGTCACGCCGTACAGGTAGTTGAGGTAGGCGTGGTACTTCGAGCTTCCGATCGCCTCCCTGAACTCGTCGTCGCCGATCTCCGCCGGCAGCCTGCCCGTGAATACGAAGTCGCACAGCTCGTCCTCGGGGACCACATCCGCTATCTCCGAGGACAGACGTTCGGCGAGCAGCAGCCAGTCGAAGGCCTCACCGTCAATGAGATAGAGGTAGCGGTGATCGTTGAACCTCTCCTCGGGCCAGGTCCACAGCGCTATCGCCTCCAGCAGCGCCCGTTGCCACGGCCTGCCGCCGGCCACCGCGTCCTTCAAGTGCCGAACGGCCTCGTTTTCCTCAGAAGGCCCGCTGGCACTTCGCCCCGATCCTCGACTCGCCATATTCGGAACACCTCGGCCTGCGCATCAGCGCCGCCGTCTCAGCCTCCCCATCTCCTTCTCAATCTCGCGCCGCCGCCACAGCTCGAACCTCTCCCCCCTGAAGACGAAAACGCTGAGGAAGTGCGCCAGCAGCAGCACGCCCCAGCCTCCGAGAACGAGCAGGAACCAGAGGAATTCGCTCGACGTCACGATGTTGACGGCGAGCAGCACGACGTTGACCAGGACGTAGACCACAACGTGACGGAGAAATCCCACCTTCTCCGCCACGATCTTCTCCGCACGCCGGTAGTCCTCCTCACCGTCCGCCTGCCGCTGGTCGTCCATGCTGGTCCCTCCACGGAGGCAACGCTTTCATCTCAACCGCTGGCATCAGGAGGGGATGTCTTCAGGGAGCTCGGCGCGGAGCTTGTCGTAGGCCCGGAGGCGGCCCGTAGTCATCAGCTCCGTTATCTTGGCGGCGATTGCCTCGCCGACACCGGGAATCTCGCGGAGCCTGCCTTCAGTCGCGAGCTGTTCCAGCCCGACGGGCAGGCCATCTATCGCTCCGGCCACGCGTCGATACGCCCTGATCTTGAAGGGGTTCTCCTTCTTCCGCTCCAGCAGTGCGGCCAAGTCCCGAAACACCTGGGCAACGGCAGAGTTCTCCATGTCCTCTCATCCTCTTGCCGGTGCTCCTACCTGCCACAGCACTTCTTGTACTTCTTGCCGCTGCCGCAGGGGCAGGGATCGTTGCGCCCGGTCCTCGCCCCGACCGGCGCCGCCTCCCGCTCGCGCGGCTTCTCATCCTTCTTGACAATGCTCACCCGGTAGATCGTGTGCACGATGTCCTGCTGGACGCCTCCCATCATATCCTGGAACGTCGCGTGTCCCTGCGTCTTGTAGGCGACGAGCGGGTCGCGCTGCCCCAGAGCCTCCAGCCCGATCGACTGCCGCATATTGTCCATGGACGTCAGATGGTCTTGCCAGCGGCTGTCGATGGCCCGCAGCATCACCAGCCTCTCGACCACCCGCATCTTGTCCGGCTCCAGCTCCTTCTCGCGCTCTTCGTAGAGAGTCTCGGCGTAGTCGAGCAGGGCCTTCTCGACCTCTTTCCGGCTCATCTGCTCCAGGTTGCGCTTGCCCAGGTGCGCCGGCAGGGGGAAGACGGTGTTCATCCGCCCCACCAGGCCCTCCAGGTCCCAGTCCTCGCCATGATCGTCGTGGAGGTGGTCATACACGGTACGCGCGATCTCGGCCCGCACCATCTCCCTGATATTGTCCCTGAGGTCAGCGCCGCTGAGGATCTTCCGCCTCTCGTCGTAGATGACCTCCCGGTGCTTGTTCACAACATCGTCGTAATCCACCAGTTGCTTGCGGATATCGAAGTGATAGGCCTCGACCTTCTCCTGCGAGCTCTCGATCACCCTACCGATGAGGCCGTGTTCGAGAGGCGTGTCCTCATCGAACCCGACCAGCTTCATCACCCGCTCCACCCTCTCGCCCCCGAACCTGCGCATCAGGTCGTCATCGAGCGACACGTAGAAACGCGAGCTGCCCGGGTCGCCCTGACGTCCGGCGCGCCCCCGGAGCTGATTGTCAATGCGCCGGGCCTCGTGCCGCTCGGTAGCGATCACGTGCAGCCCCTCGAGTTCGACCACCTTGTCGTGCTCCGCCTGCCACTCCGCAGGCTCCCGGCCCTCCGGCTTGCCCCCCAGGATGATGTCCACGCCGCGGCCCGCCATATTGGTGGCGATGGTAACCGCCCCCACCCGGCCCGCCTGCGCCACTATGCCCGCCTCCTTCTCGTGCAGCTTCGCGTTGAGCACCTCGTGCCGGATACCCTTCTTCAGCAGCAGGCCGCTCAGGTGCTCGGACCTCTCGATGGACACCGTCCCCACAAGAACCGGCCTGCCCCTGGCATTCAACTCCTCAATCTCCCGGACCACAGCCCGGTACTTGCCCTCCGTGTTCCTGTAGACCTGATCTCGGTGCTCTTCCCGCACCATAGGCTTGTTCGTGGGTATGACCACCACGTCCAGCTCGTAGATCTTGTCGAACTCCTCGGCCTCGGTGACCGCGGTCCCCGTCATCCCGGCGAGCTTCTCGTACATGCGGAAGTAGTTCTGCAGGGTGATGGTCGCCATGGTCTTGTTTTCCTGCCGGACGG
>CAZNMB010000142.1:0-5781 GCA_964574095.1 uncultured Dehalococcoidia bacterium | reverse complement strand
CGACAGCCCCGGCTGCGCGTCGAAGATCGACCAGGCTTCGCTGCTTCGCGTGCGCGAAGGACTGCCGACGCTGGACGATCCACGGGTATTGGTCGGCACGGCCGCCGGCGACGACGCGGGCGTTTTCCGAATGGATGGTTCCGAGGCCCTGGTGCAAACGGTCGACGTCTTCGCCCCCTCGGTCGACGATCCCTACACCTTCGGCCAGATCGCGGCGGCCAATGCCCTGAGCGACGTCTACGCGATGGGCGGCACGCCCGTGACCGCCATGAACATCGTATGCTTCCCGATCAACTCGATGGACGTGGCCGTACTGAAAGAAGTGCTGGCCGGCGGGCTGGACAAGATCCACGAGGCTGACGTGGCGCTGGTCGGCGGCCACAGCGTCGAGGACCAGGAGCTCAAGTACGGTCTCTCCATTACCGGCACGATTCATCCGCAGCGGGTGGTCATGAACCGGGGGGCGAAGGCTGGCGACGCGCTGGTCCTGACCAAGCCGCTGGGCACCGGTATCATCAGCACCGCTCTCAAGGGGGGAATGGCGGACGCCGCAGCGGTCGCGAAGATGGTGGAGAGCATGGTCACGCTCAACAGGAAGGCCTCGGAGCTGATGCGGACCGCGTCGGTGCATGCCTGTACCGACGTGACCGGTTTCGGTCTCCTGGGGCACGCCTGCGAGATGATTGCCGGCGCCGACGTCGGCATGCTCATAGATTCCTCACACGTGCCCTTCTTCTCCGAGGCGAAGGGTCTTGCCGACCAGGGCATGGTCCCCGGCGGCCTCCATCGAAACCGCGACTACCGCAGGTGCATGATTGACATCTCCGACGACGTGCCCCGGGCCGTGCAGGACATTCTCTTCGACCCCCAGACGTCAGGTGGGCTGCTGATCGCGGTGCCGCGAGCGGAAGCGGAGTCGCTGGTGGAGCGAATGCGTCGCGGGGGCGTCGAGCCGGCCGCGATCATCGGCGAAGTGGTGGCGGAGCCGAAGGGGAGGATCGTCGTCAGATAGCCGGTTCATGGCGGTGGGGACGCGCAAGGAGGGCCTGATGGACAGCCCGATGTCCCGTTTGAACTTCCGCGTAATGTCCCTGATGTTCAAGGTGCGCGATTTCCTCAGGCCGCGCGGCGAAGCCCTGAGTGAGGCCCAGATACGGCCCGGATTCACCATCCTGGACTACGGCTGCGGACCCGGCAGCTACACGCTCCTCGCCGCGGAGCTCACAGGGCCCGCGGGCACCGTGTATGCGCTGGATATTCACCCTCTGGCGGTCGAGATGGTGCGGAAGGCGGCGGCGAAGAGGGGACTGGCGAATGTGAAGACCATACTCTCCGACCGCGCAACGGGGCTGGAGAACGCGAGCATTGACGTGGCCCTGATGCATGACGTCTTCCATGGTCTGGGCGATGGGAAGCCGGTGCTGCAGGAGCTGCACCGGGTGCTCCGGCCCGGCGGAACGGTGTCGTTCAGCGACCACCACATGAAGGACAGCGAGATAGTGTCCAGGGTCAGCGAGACAGGCCTGTTCAAGCTGGCGAGGAGAGGCGAGAGGACCCACGCCTTCTCCAGGGTCGGGTAGTGTGCCCACTGACCCCGGCCGGCGCTCTCTGACTGCCTGATCAGTCGTTCTTCGCTTCGCCGTACTTGGCCCTCAGGTCTCTCTTCAGCACCTTGCCGGTGGAGGTCCGGGGCAGCTCGTCCACGAAGGCGACGTAGCGCGGCCGCTTGAAGCTGGAGAGCCTGTGGCGGCAGAACTCCATGATCTCTTCCGCCGTCGCGGTCTGGCCTTTCTTGAGAACGACGATCGCCTTGGGCTCCTGACCCCAATCCGGGTCGGGCACCCCGATCACTGATGCTTCATCGATCTTGGGGTGGGCGTAGAGGGCGTTCTCCACCTCTTCGGGCGAGATGTTCTCCCCGCCCCTGATGATCATGTCGTCGCCGCGTCCCGCGAGGTAGATGTAGCCCTCGTCGTCAACGTAGCCCTTGTCGCTGGTGCGCAGCCAGCCGTCCGGGGTGAGTGCCTTGGCCGTCTTCTCGGCGTCCTTCCAGTAGCCGCTCATGACGCGCGGCCCTCTGGCGATGATCTCGCCGACCTCGCCCATGGGCACCTCTTTGAGCTCCTCGTCCACTATCTTGATCTCGACGTCGTCCATGGGCCTGCCGATGGACGACTGCAGCCTCTTCAGCTTCTTGGCCTTCTCCTCCTCGGTGCCCGTGATGACATGGTCCTCGGGGCCGAGGGTGGTTATTGTCGATGCTGTCTCGGTCTGGCCGAAGGCGTTGATGAACATGACGCCGGGGAACAGGTCTATCGCTTTCTTGATAACCTCGAAAGGCATGGGGGCGGCGCCGTAGGTTATCACCTTGAGGCTGGAGAGATCGCATTTGCACAGGTCAGGGTCGTCGATGACCCGCTTCAGCATGGTGGGCACAAGCATCGCGCGGTTGGCCTTCTGCTCCTGGACCGTCCTCAACCACTCCTTGACCTCGAACTGCCTCATCATGGCCAGCGTCCGGCCCCCGTAGATGGCGGCCATCACCGCCTGAACGCCGGCGACGTGGTAGAGCGGCACCGTAAGGATATTGGTCTCCTCGATCTCGATGTCCACGGGCGTGACGTTGTTCAGGACGTACCCGGAGAAGCTGTTGTGGGTCAGGGGCACGGCCTTGGGCCGGCCCGTCGTCCCGGCAGTGTACATGAGTATGGTGACGTCGTTGTCGTCTATCTCGGTGAACACCTCCTCGGGGGATGCGGCCGCCAGGACCTCGCCGTAAGACAGCATGCCGTCAGGCTTGCCTTCGTAGCAGATGAGATGCTTCGTGTGGGGACAACTGGGGCGGAAGCCCTTCACCATGTCCAGGTAGCGCTCGCCGAAGAAGAGGGCCTTGGCCTCGCAGTTGCTTATCATGTAGCTCAGCTCGTCGCTCTTCGCCCGGAAGTTCAACGGCACGAAGATGGCGCCGATCTTGGCGACGGCGAAGTAGGTCTCCACGAACTCGTTGCAGTTGACCTGCAGGACCGCCACCATGTCGCCCTTCTGCACGCCGAAGCCGGTGAGAGCGTTCGCCAGCCTGTTGGCGCGCTCGCTGAGGTCGCCGTAGGACCACTGCTTGCCCTCGAAGGCTATGGCGGTTCTGTCGGGGACGATCGAGCTTGTGATCAAAAGGAACTCCGTCGTATTCACTCCGATACCTCCTGGTTGTCTTGATCTCTAGTTTCGGGCAAGCGTCTCCTTGACGCGCTCGAGCACCCGCGTCATCACCTCACCCGCCTTTCCCCTGATCCGGATGTGGGCGGCGTGGTCAAGCTCAGTCTCGCCCTCGTTCACGATGACGACCGTGGCTCCGGCATCGAGCGCGTACTGGGGCATGAGGGCCGCGGGATAGACGACGAGGGACGAGCCGATCACGATGCAGAGGTCGCACATTCGGGAGCGCTTCTCCGCTTCCATCGTCTCCCGGACGGGCATCGCCTCGCCGAAGAAGACGCCCTCGGGCTTCAGGATTCCGCCGCACTGGACGCACGACGGGTCCTCGATGCCCCGCTCGAGCCACGACTCGACCTCCTCAAAGCGGTGGCGGGCGCCGCAGGTCAGGCATTTCACCCACTGCATGTTGCCATGTAGCTGGATAACCATGTCGTCGGAGTTGCCCGCCTTCTGGTGCAGCCCGTCAACATTCTGGGTGATAACGCAGTCCAGCTTGCCCAGTCGCTCCAGCTCCGCGACCGCATGGTGAGCGGCATTGGGCTGGAAGTCGTGCCAACTGGATCCGACAAGCCCGCGCATGTTCCAGATGCGCTTCCTCGCCGCCGGATCGGTCACGAACTTCTGGTAGGTGAAGTCGGTCGGATCGTACTTGGTCCAGATGCCGTCCGGGCCCCTGAAATCGGGAATGCCCGACTCCGTGCTGATCCCGGCGCCGGTGAACACGACGACCCGCGACGACCGGACGATCAGGTCAGCGAGCGCTTCGATCAGCTCTTCCCGCGTTCTGCCGCCGGCGCTTTCCATGTCGCACCCTATTCTAGCAGTTTCGGCTGGTTCATGAAACGCGCGCTCCTGCCCTCGCGGCGGGCGGCAAGGCCGGCCTTCGCGTTCTCCGTCGCCAGCACCGCGGCGAACAGCCTGCTCTCCAGTTCCAGTCCCTGCTCCAGCGTGAGGTCCAGGCCGCGCCGTATGGCCTGCTTAGCGTACCTGACCGCGGTCTGGCCGCGAGACATGATCCTGCGCGCGAGATCGTCGGCGGTTGACATAAGGTCAGCACGGGGCACAACCTTGTGCACGAGGCCCACGCGCAGGGCCTCCTCCGCGTTGATGATCTCCCCGGTGAGCACAATCGGCGCCGACATGCCCTGAGGCAGGAGCCGGGGCATGGTCTGGCTGCCTCCGGCGGTGGGCACCATCCCTATCCCTACCTCGGGAAGCCCGAATCTCGCATTGTCGGCGGCGATTCTGATGTCACAGCACATTGCCATCTCGATCCCGGCGCCGAGAGCGAACCCGTGCATGGCGGCGATGAGGGGCTTGGTGACGCCCAGGAACTGCCCCCAGAGGTCCCGCTCCCACCTGACCCGGCGCCCGATCACCGGAGAGGGGACGGTCCCGAACTCGGTGATATCGGCTCCCGCCGAGAAGGCCCTGTCGCCGGCGCCCCTGATGATGGCGAGCATCACCTCGGGGTCGTCGTCGATGGCGGGCAGCACCTCATAGAGCTCATCGCGCATCTTGACGTTGACCGCGTTCAGCGCCTGGGGGCGGTTGAGCGTGATGCGGGCGATGCCGTCGCCCTTCTCGTAGGTGATGGTCTCGAAATCATTCACGGAGCGGCCGGGTTACTCTCCTCTGAATGTGGGGCCCCTCTTATCGAGAAAGGCCCTGATGCCCTCGGCGCGGTCGGCCGTGGTCTGGAGGAGAAAGGAGAGATCGCCCTCCAGTCTCAGGCCCTGGTCGAGGGTCATGTCCATGCCCTTGCCCACAGCCTCCTTGGCGTACCTGACGGCGATCGGCGCCCGGGAGACCAGTCTCTTCGCGATCGCCTCGGCCTCCTCGACGAGCTTCTCCTGAGGCACGGCCTTTGAGACGAGCCCGATACGGAAAGCCTCGCCGGCGTCTATGGGCTCGGCGGTGAGGACCATCTCCGTGGCCTTCCCCTTGCCGACGATCCTGGGCAGCCTCTGGGTGCCGCCGCCGCCGGGGATGAGCCCGTAGGATGTCTCCGGGAAGCCGAAACGCGCCCTGTCGGAGGCGATGCGGATGTCGCAGGCCAGCGCCAGCTCCAGCCCGGCGCCGAGCGCGTCGCCGTTGACGGCGGCGATGACGGGGAGGTCCAGCGACGCCACCGCCCGGGCGGCCATGTCCGCCGCATTGGAGCGACTCAGGTCAGCGGGTGTCAGAGATGAAAGCTCGTCGAGGTCGAGCCCGGCGCAGAAAGCATCGCCGATACCGGTGACGACGACCGCCCTGACGGCATCATCCTGGTTGGCCCGCCGGCAGGCGTCGGCAAGCTCACCGGCAAGTTGGAGGTCGATGATGTTGCCCGCCAGCGGCTTGTCGAGGATGAGCCAGACGACCTGTTCCCGCTTCTCGAAGACCAGAGTACGATGAGGCATCGAAGCTCCTCGATCCGGGGCTCAGCGCAATAGTAGCCGACACGCGTAGTGGTGTCAAGGAACGGACGAGCGGACGCGCTTGCCGCTGCTCTCGTCGGCGGCTATACTGGGGAAGGGGACACGCGAGTGGCGAACGATGCCGCGCTGTCGAAGGCGCTCGAGGACA
>CAZNMB010000141.1:0-5782 GCA_964574095.1 uncultured Dehalococcoidia bacterium | reverse complement strand
TCCCCTCCCGAGGAGGAAGGGGTCGCCGCCCTTGAGCCGCACCACCGTCTTTCCCGCGGCGGCCCTGTCCACCAGAAGCTCGTTGATCTCGTCCTGGCGCAGGGTGTGCCGGTCGGCGCTCTTCCCGACGTATATCATCTCGGCGTCCGGGGATATGCCGCGCAGGACGCGCTCGTCCACCAGCCGGTCATAGACGATGACCTCGGCCTCGGCGAGACAGCGGGCGCCCTTGACCGTTATCAGCTCCGGGTCGCCCGGGCCCGCGCCCACGAGATAGACCTTGCCTTTCACCATGATGCCGGCGCCTCTGTCTCCGCTATCAGGTCCGCTCCGCCCATTTCCAGAATTCTCTCGGCGACGAGCCTGCCCAGTTCCTCGGGCGCCTGAGTCGAGCCGTCGAGCGCGGTCCTGATGGTCTTTCCGGAGGCCAGCCCGCCGACCATCGCCTCCATGTGGATGACGCCGCCCTCGACCCGGGCCAGCGCGGCCACGGCGGACCGGCAGCCCCCGCCCAGCCTGCGCAGGAAGGCGCGCTCGGCGGTCGCCGCCCGCCAGCTTGCCTCGTCGTTCAATGACGCCGCCGGCGCCGCGGAGCCGTTGCCGGCCCTGGCTTCCACGCCCAGCGCGCCCTGGCATGCCGCCGGAAGGAACATCTCGATCGACAGGTACTCCGTGACCTTGTCCTGCCAGCCCATCCGCTCCAAAGCCGCGGCGGCGAGGATAGTCCCGTCCAGCTCTCCGGACAGGACCTTCTTCACCCTGGTATCGACGTTCCCTCGCACCGGGCAGACCTCGAGGTCGGGCCGGAAGGCCCTCAGCTCGACGGCGCGGCGCTGGCTGCCGGTGCCGATGCGGGCACCGGAGGGCAGCTGGGCCAGCTTCCTGCCGGAGCGGGAGACCAGGGCGTCCCGAGGGTCGCGCCGCCCGGGCACGGCCACCAGACTCAATCGCTCGTCAAGCTCGCTGGGCATGTCCTTCAGGCTGTGCACCGCCACGTCGATCTCGCCCCGGAGCAGCGCCTCCTCCAGTTCCTTGACAAAGACCCCGCGCCCGCCGATCCGGTCCAGAGGAGAGCTGCGGTCCCGGTCGCCCTGCGTCCGAATCTTGACGAGGCTCAGCTCAACATGGGGCGCGGCCTCTCGCAGTTGCCCCATGACCTCCTCCGCCTGGACCAGCGCCAGCCGGCTGCCTCGGGAGCCGACTACCAGCCGGCCAGTGTGTGTCAAGTCCCAAGCCCTCCAGACCGGGTTGCTCCCGGACTATCCTACGCCTGTTCCTCATCCGTCGCCGGGCGCGCTGGCGAGGTGCGCGCGTCGAGGAGGCGCTCCAGCAGCATCTGTCTCGCCCCGTCCAAATGGCCCTCGCCGATCATGCCCAGCAGGGCGTCGATATCGAGGCATCCCTGCCACGTGTCGCCGTCAACGGTCACGCCGCGCCTCGCCAGCTCCTCGCGCACGTCCGAGACGATCGCGAGGACTGAGGCGTACTCAGGCGTCAGCGTGGCCTCCAGGACCGTCCGCAGCTTGCGGGCCAGCGCCGGGCTCCTGCCGCCGGTGGAGATTGCCACCGTGATATCGCCCCGGCGCACGAGCGAAGGGACGATGAAATCCGAGTCGTCCGGGCCGTCAACCACGTTGACCAGCGCCCGCCGCTCCCGAGCCTCCGAGGATACCGCCGCATTGACCGACGCATCATCAGTGGCCGCGATGGCGAGGAAGGCACCCTCGAGGTCCCCCTTCCGGTACTCGCGTTCCACCACCCGGACGGCGCCCCGCCGCGCAAGCTCCCGCAGTCCGGGGCTGAGAGCCGGGCTGACGACGGTGACCGACGCGTCATGCTCCAGCAGCATCCCCACCTTGCGCTCGGCCACGGGGCCGCCCCCGACTACCACGCACGTCTTGCCGCGCAGATCGAGGAATATGGGATAGTAGCCTGGCACGGGTGCTCCTCACTCCGGGAAGTAGGTCATGCGGCGTTTCAGGTATTCCTTGGTGCTGGGCAGCAGGAGGTAGTCGGCGACTCCCGTGTCCTCCGATAGCTGTCGTGCCACGGACGGCGGTTCCTCCGCAGAATGGCCGTGGATCATGGCGTAGACGTTGTACCGCCATTGGGGCGCGGTCTCCCTCTCGTAGCAGTGGCTGACGCTGGGATGGTCGGCAAGGGTCTTCCCGACCCTTTCGATAGTGTCCGGCTCGACGTTCCAGCAGGACAGCGCATTGGTCACGAATCCGGCCCGGTAGTGGTCGAGGCGAGCGCCGTAGCGCCTCATTATCCCCCGGTCCGTGAAGGATGCCGCCTTGCGCAGGAACTCGGCCACGTCCATGCCGAGACGGTCCGCCATCGCGTCGAAGGGGCGCGACTCGAGGGGAAGGTCCCTCTGCAGCTCCCGCACGACGGCGACCTCGCCGTCGCGGAGCTCGTCGTTTCCCGCCGGGCCGAAGCGAACCTCGTCGCCGTCGCCCAGAGTCCTGTCCTGGCCCATCATGTCAAAGCATACATTGATCTTGAACGCCTGTCGAGCGCGCAGAGACAGAGTGATCTCGGCCCCGGCGCTTTCCCCCAGCCCGGCGGCGGTCGCTTCGAGGTCGGTGTCCTTCTTCGTCGTCAGCGTGAACCAGAGGTTCAGGTAGTGGTCGCGAAGGTAGTTGTGGCTCACGCCGGGGTGGCGGCTTATCAGACCGGCCGCCTCGTCTATCCGTGCCTGGTCCAAATGCATCGCAACGAGCGTGCTGTGATAGCCCAGCCCGGAGGCATTGAAGACGGCGCTGATCGAGCGGAGTATGCGCTTCTGTTTGAGACTGCGTATCCGCCTCCACACATCGTCCTCGGGTACCCCGAGGCTCGCGCCCAGTGCGGCGAAGGGCTCGCGGCAGAGAGGAAAACCGGACTGGATCAGGTTCAGCAGCTTCCTATCCGTGATGTCCAGCGGCATGTCGATCTCCTGCGGGCTTGTAGATGCAGTACGGTTCCTCCGCCAGGTAGTCCCCGGTGCCCTCATAGGCGCGGGCGCGGCAGCCGCCGCAGACTTCCTTGAACTCGCAGCGGCCGCACTTCCCCTTGATAAGGGAGTAGTCGCGGAGCTGCTCGAACAGAGGCGAATGCCGCCATATGTGGCTGAAGGGCTGCTCCCGGATGTTTCCCGCCGCTACGTCAAGGTAGCCGCAGCCCTGCACGCGTCCCACGTGCGACACGAAGCAGAAGCCGGTCCCGGCGAGGCACCCGCGCGTGATGCGGCTCATCGAATCGTGGGCAGCCGGCGCGGCGTCGGGGACTGCGTGGGGCCGGCCCGTCCCGGCGTGCGGGCTTCGTCCTTCCTTCTGGCACACGACCCGCATGTAGTGGGGGGCATCGGTGGGCTTGACGAACAGGCGGCCTTCGAGCTGCCGCTGCTTCTCGTACAGCCGGACCAGCAGCCGCTCGTACTCCTCGGCGGCGAGCGCATGATCCTTCAGGTCCTTGCCGCGGCCGGTGGGCACCAGCAGGAAGGGATGGAAGGCGACCGCACCGGCGCCGAGCGCCAGATCGACCAGCTCGTCCAGGTACTGCGCGTTGAGCCTGGTGATGGTGGCATTGACCTGGACCTCGATTCCCTGCTCGCGGGCGTGTTCGATGCCGGCGATGGCGGCCTCGAAGGCACCCGGAACGCCGCGAAACCGGTCCTGCAGCGCGGGCGAGGGGAAGTCGATGCTCACCGCCAGTCTTGAGATGGGAACACTCTTCATCTTCGCGGCGACCTCAGTGGTGACCAGCGTGCCGTTGCTCCCGACCACCACCCGCAGACCCTTGTCCGCCGCGTACCCGGCGATGTCGAAGAAGTCCTCCCGCATGAGCGGCTCGCCGCCGGTGAGGATGAGGATCGGCCGGCCCACGTGAAGTATGTCGTCAACCAGGGCAAAGGACTCTTCGCGCGACAGCTCCCCTTCGTACCGGCGGCCCTCCGCGGACGCGCGGCAGTGCGCGCAGGAGAGGTTGCATTCCCTGGTTATCTCCCAGGCTACCAGGCGCGGCGCCGGCACCGGGGCGCTCCCGGCCGGAGGACCGATTGCGGTCAAAGCCCGATCTCCTCATCGGTGAGATAGCATGCGGGATCGTCGGCCCACACGTCGCCGTATGCCGCCTCCGCCCGCACCCGGAGATTCCCGTTGCAGATGTCCAAATAGCGGCACCGCCCGCAGCGTCCCTTCAACCGCGGCCTGCGGTCCCTGAGTCCCTGCAGGAGGGGCTCCGAGGTATCGGTCCATATGTCGCCGAACTTGCGCTGCCGGACATTGCCCAGCGAGTAGTGCCACCAGAACTGGTCGGGGTGGACCTCACCCCTGTTGTCCACCGCCGCGATGCGGATGCCGGAGCTGTTGCCGCCGTTGCGGCGCAGCAGCTCCATGATCGCCTCCGCCCTGTCGGGGTGCTCTCTGGTCGCCTTGAGATAGAGGTACACGCCGTCGGCGTGGTTGTCCACGGTCAGGACCTCCTTGTCGAGGCCCCGCCGGTGCAGGTCGAGCGTTCTGTCCACGATGAGGCCCAGCAGGTCGCGCGTCTCCGCGTGCGAGACGTCCTCCGCCTGCATCTCACTGGCCCGCCCCGCGTAGGCGAGGTGGTAGAAGCAGATACGATTGACTCCCTCGCGCTCGACGAGGTCGAAGATCGCCGGTATCTCCCGGAGGTTGTGCCGCGTGATGGTGAGGCGGAGCGACACCCTGTGTTTGAGGGCCACCAGGCGGCGGATGCCGCCGAGGGCGGCCTCGAAGGCTCCATCCCGCCCCCGGAACCGGTCGTTCACGGCACCGATGCCGTCGATGCTGATCCCCACCTCCCCGAATCCCACCTCTGCTATCGCTTTCGCCACGTCGGGCGTTATCAGGGTGCCGTTGGTGGACAGCACCGGCCGGACGCCGAGCTGTTTCGCCCACGCGGCCAGCTCGATGACGTCCTTCCTCATCGTGGGCTCCCCTCCGGAGAACAGGATAACGGGGACGCCGAACTCGGCCAGGTCCCGGATGAAGGACTTGCTCTCCTCCGTGGTGAGCTCGTCGCGGTAGTCTCCATCCCCGGCCCGAGCGTAGCAGTGAACACAGCTCAGGTTGCAACGCCGGGTACAGTTCCAGACTACGATCGGGGGCCTGGGGTCTCCACCGTACCGCAGGTCGTCTCCCGGGGCGATGGCGTCGCACATCAGCCGCGAGATCGAGATCATGCCCTTACCTCTCCAGGATGACAGCGTACCGCTTTCCGGTGTTCAACCGGACGGGAGACGTTCACCGTGTCCTCGATCGCGGAAACCGCGCGCGTCCCGGCGCTCATGCTACCTTCCTCCAACACTGTTGTAGCACACTCAGGGGGTTTTGACCATCCTGGGGCCGCCGAGGGCGACAGGATGACCGTCGCACGCAAGGCCGCGGACGCTGCCCCGGCGAGGCCCGACTGATCGCGGCGGGGCAGCGTGCCTGGGGGAAGGGGTAGCCTGGAGCATCCGTTCCAGGGGGGGCCGGAGCTGCGAACCCGGCCATGTCTTCAGGTCGTAGGGGTGGGTTCCATTTCATTCCACCCACCCTACAGCTTTCGCTTGGGCAAGTCGGGGCACGAACGGCGGCAGAAGCGACAGGGTCCTGGGCCCATCACATTCTAAGATAGCATGAAGCGCTACAAGGCGCCGTTGTCCTAGCTGCCCTGAATCACTACCGTTGGATCAGGTACTCCTCCCGCGCCTCCGACTTCAGTCGTGACCGATGTGGTGACCACAATGGCGGCCCACATGACGACCCCGGCGGCAACGGCAGCAGCACTC
>CAZNMB010000140.1:0-5785 GCA_964574095.1 uncultured Dehalococcoidia bacterium | reverse complement strand
CGTCTTCGGAGGAGGCTTCAGTTGAACTTGTTCATCGCGGCGGTGACGCCTTCGGTGATGAGGCAGTCGATGGCGTCCGCGACCAGCGGGTAGACGTCCCCCATGACCTTCTTCTCGCTGCTGGAGAAGTCGCTCAGGACGTATTCCACGGCGTCCGGCCTGTCCGCTGAGGCGTCGGGGGGCGCTATGCCCACCCGTATGCGGGCGAAGTCCTGGCTCCCCACACGAGCGATGATCGACTTCATCCCCTTGTGGCCGCCCGCGCTCCCGCGCTCCCGGATCCGCACCTTCCCCAGTGGCAGATCGAGGTCGTCGTAGACAACGACGAGGTCCTTCGGGGAGAGGTTGTAGCGCCGGAGAAGGGGGGCCACCGCCTCGCCGCTGAGGTTCATGAACGTGCCGGGTTTGGCCAGCACGACCTTCGTGCCTTCGACCTCACCAACGCCCACTCTGCTCCTCAGGCGGCGCCCGTCGATCGGAATGCCGTGCCTGCGGGCGAAGCAGTCAACGCAGCGGAAGCCCGCGTTGTGCCTGTTGTTGACATAACGCTTGCCGGGGTTGCCCAGGCCCACGATCAGCCGCACGCCGCACCCCCGGGTAGGGGAGTCCTGCCCAAGCGCCTCATTCCTGCTTCCCGGCCTCCTCCAGCATTCTCAGGAACTGCTCTTCGCTGACGATCTCGGCGCCCAGTTGACGGGCGCGGTCGAGCTTCGACCCCGGATCGGCGCCCGCGACCAGGTGAGTCGTCTTCCTCGTCACCGAGCCGCCCGCCGAGCCGCCCAGAGCCCTGATCTTCGCCTCGGCCTCGCTTCTCGGGAACGCCTCCAGCCTGCCGGTGATGACGAACTCCCTGCCCGAGAAGGGGAGGGTCTTCGGCCCTGCGTCCGCCGATGCGAGCCTGACACCGGCCTTCCTCAGCTTCTCAACGATACCCCGGTTGCTCTCCTGAGCGAAGAAACCGACAATGCTCTCCGCGATCTTGGGCCCGATCCCCGGGATATCCGTCAGCTCCTCCGCGGACATGCCGGACAGCCTGTCCATGCTCCGCGCGTGCCCGGCCAGGACCTCGGCGATCTCCGACCCGACGTGCCGGATGCCGAGGGCGAAGATGACCCTCGACAGATCCCTCTCCTTGCTCCGCTCGATGGCGTCGAGCACGTTGGACACGCTCTTCTCGGCCATCCTCTCCATGCCGGCGAGCTCGTCCCTCCGCTCGCGCAGCGAGTATATGTCGCCGGCGTCCTTCACCAGCCCGGCCGCGAGCAGCGCGTCGGCCAGCTTCTCCCCGATCCCCTCGATGTCCATCGCGCCGCGCGAGACGAAGTGCTTCAGCCGTTCCGAGACCTGCGCCGGGCAGGCGGCGTTGGTGCAGTACGCCATCGCCTCGCCCTCCGGCCTCTCGACATCGGAGCCGCATTGCGGGCAGATTGCGTGGTCGGGGGTCTCCTCCACCGCGATCCCTCGGCTGTGGGCATACATCTCGCGGGTCTTGTCCTTGAGCGAGAACTCCTTCTCCGCTCCGGTGCGCAGGCTGACGACGGGGGCCACGACCTCGGGTATGACCTCCCCCGCCCGCTGGACGATGACGGTGTCGCCGATGCGGATGTCCTTGCGCCGTATGTCGTCCTCATTGTGCATGGCCGCCCTCTTCACGGTTACGCCGCCCACCGCCACCGGCTCGAGGATGGCATAGGGGTTCATTGTGCCCGTGCGTCCCACGTTGATGAGGATGTTCTCCAGCTTCGTCGTCGCCTGGGTAGCGGGGAACTTGTAGGCCACCGCCCAGCGCGGCTCGCGCCCGACAACCCCCAGGCGCTCCTGGAAATCGGTGCGGTTCACCTTGACCACGATGCCGTCCGCCTCGTAGGGCAGGCCCTCGCGTTCCGCCACGCAGCGCCGGTAGTAGGCCTCGACCTCCGCGACGCCGCCCAGCAGCCTGTTCTCCGGGTTCACCCTGAAGCCCAGTGACTTGAGGTACTGCAGCGTCTCCCAGTGGGTCTCCGGGGCCTCCGCCCCCTCGATCCAGCCCAGCCCGTACACGTAGATATCCAGCGGGCGCCGGGCGGTGATCCGCGAGTCGAGCTGGCGCACCGAGCCCGCGGCGGCGTTGCGCGGGTTGGCGAAGAGCGGCTGGCCCGCGCGCGCCCTGTCCTCGTTCAGCTTCTTGAAGCCTTTGCGCGGCAGGAAGACCTCCCCCCGGACCTCGAACCGGGGCGGGTAGTTGCCCCGGAGGGTGAGGGGAATGCTCCTCACCGTCCTCAGGTTCTGCGTGATGTCCTCGCCCCGGTACCCGTCGCCGCGCGTGGACCCGGTGACCAGCTTCCCGCCCCCGTAGGTCAGCGCCACCGCCAGGCCGTCCATCTTCAGCTCGGCGACAAGCTCGAACTCCGACTCGTCGAGGAGGCCCGAGACCCGCCTGTGCCACGCGAGCAGCTCGTCTTCGGAGAACACGTTGCCCAGGCTGAGCAGCGGCTCGCGGTGCTCGACCACCCCGAAGGCCTCGACCGGAGGCGCGCCTACCCGTTGGGTCGGCGAGTCCGGCGTCGCCAGATGGGGGTAGTCCTCCTCCAACTGGAGAAGCTCCCTCATCAGCACGTCGTAGTCGTGGTCGCTGACCTCGGGGCTGTCCAGCACGTAGTAGCGGTAGTTGTGGTGGTCGATCAGCTCGCGGAGCTTCTCGACCCTGTCTCTCGCCGCGCTCTCGTCCACAAGCCAGACCTCACTCGCGATTTGAAGTATACCATAGTCCGAAGGTTGTAGGGTGGGTGCAGTCCGCCGCAGGCGGATAAAACCACCGGCCGAAAGAGGGAGCGGTGGGTTGCGCTCCGCTCCACCCACCCCAGGGGCTGGATTAACCAAGAACAGCGTTCTCATTCTTCGTGGTGCCCCGATGCAATCGGGGCATGGGCGATTCCCGTGGAGCTTGTGTCCATGAAGGCGGGCAGCGGGAATGACAGGAGGTGGCACGGGCATCCTGCCCGTGAATCATGGCCTGGAAGGCCATGCCACCTCGTTGCCCACAGGTGTCAAGCCATAGAAGGCTCGCGCCCCAATCCACCATCGAAGCTGGAGGAGCGGTTCCAGAAAGGTGAGGGGGAATGGCCACGCCCTAAACGTGTAGGTGGCGGATTGTGGGCCCGGATTTCTTTGACAAAACTCTGATTTTGTGATATCAAAAGGTGTCGAATCAGTACATGGCAAAGTACATCTTCGTTACCGGTGGTGTAGTAAGCTCAGTCGGAAAAGGCATCGTCACCGCTTCCATCGGCAGGCTCCTCAAGAGCCACAACGTCAGCGTCACCGCACAGAAACTGGACCCCTACCTCAACGTCGATCCCGGCACCATGTCCCCGTTCCAGCACGGTGAGGTCTTCGTCACCGATGACGGCGCCGAGACCGACCTCGACCTCGGCCACTACGAGCGCTTCATGGACGTCAGCCTCACGACTGCTTCCAGCGTCACCACCGGCCAGATATACTGGGCCGTGATCGCCCAGGAGCGGCGCGGTGATTTCCTCGGCGGCACCATCCAGATCGTGCCCCACGTCACAACGGAGATCAAGAAGCGAATACGCGAGGTCGCGAGGCTCAGCCAGGCGGATGTCGTGATCGTGGAGGTGGGGGGCACGGTGGGCGACATCGAAGGGCAGCCCTTCCTCGAGGCGATCCGCCAGATGCGGAATGATGTCGGCAGGGACAACGTCCTCTACGTCCACGTTACCCTGCTGCCTCACATCACCGCCACCGGCGAGCTCAAGACCAAGCCCACGCAACACAGCGTCAAGGAACTGCGCAGCCTCGGCATACACCCGGATATCATCGTCTGCCGCAGCGACTATCCCGTCCCCGAGGATATCAAGGAGAAGATCGCGCTGTTCTGCGACGTCGAGAAGCGGGCGGTGGTCCCGCTGCCGACCGTTTCCTCCATCTACCAGGTGCCCCTCGTTCTCAACGAGGCCGGCATCGGCGAGATCATAGTCGAGCGCCTGCAACTGCCCACTTCCGGCCAGGACTTGAGCGAATGGCGCGCGCTGATAGAGAACATGGGCCGCCCCAAGGACCCGATCTCCATCGCCATAGTGGGCAAGTACGTCAAGCTGCGGGATGCGTACCTTTCCGTGAAGGAGGCGCTGCACCACGCGGCCCTGTTCCATGACCGTTCCGTGGACATCGTCTGGATCGAGTCCGAGGACCTGGAACGGGACGGGGCCGAAGGCCTGCTGCGCCTGGCGAACGGAATCGTGGTGCCCGGCGGGTTCGGCTATCGCGGGATCGAGGGCAAAATCGCCGCCGCCAAGTACGCGAGAGAGAACGGCGTCCCCTATCTCGGGCTGTGCCTCGGCCTGCACATCATGGTCATAGAGTTCGCGCGCCACGTGCTCAACACGGATCAGGTCAACTCGAGGGAGTTCGACGAGCACACGCCCCACCCGGTGATAGACCTCCTCGAAGCGCAGCAGGGACTCAGCGACAAGGGCGGTACGATGCGGCTGGGTCTCTACACGTGCGAGCTGACTCCCGGCACACGCGCCGCCGCCGCCTACGGCGCCGCTTCGGTCCGCGAGCGCCATCGCCACCGCTTTGAGTTCAACAACAGCTACAGGCAGGTACTCACGGAGGCGGGCCTCGTGCTCAGCGGGATGTCACCGGACGGCACGCTGGTGGAAATCTGCGAGCTCGCCGCCCATCCCTGGATGGTGGGAACGCAGTTCCACCCCGAGTTCGCTTCTCGTCCCGATCGGCCGCATCCGCTTTTCCGTGACTTCATGGACGCGGCCAAGAAGACGCTGAGAGTGGGCGACCAGCGGCCGCTGTTCATCGACGCCGGCGCGAGCAGTTGAGCGCGCAACGTGGCTGGACAAACGCGTCGACTTGTGTTATATTGGCAGACAGCCAGCGCGCATTTCCCTGGATGCGGCAGTCGCCGCCGGGCTCCGGGAGGCTGCGCGGGGTTCCTCGTGGGCACCCAACATCTTGTCAAGACCCCGATGTCCGATGCCGGATTGGAGGCTGTCTCTGTCCTCTCCCGAGAGGACGCAAAGGTAGGTCTGGCACTCCGCTTCCCCCCTCCATAGGGCTCTGACGGGGGCAACTGCGGGAACGACATACACCAGTCCGTTTGCAGGCAGGGTCAGTGACATCAGCCACGATGAGAAGCGGCTCGTCGCGCACATCGTGCGGGTGTTCGCCCACCTTAACATAAAGATGCAGGTGAATGCCGCAGGCATGCGCCATCCGCGGCACAGAGCAGCCGCACCGGACGACGTGCTCAGGCAAATGACCAGGCACCCACTGACCGATATCGACATGACTCGCTTCGCCGGGGGCCGGCGGAGCATCCGGAATCCCTAAGGCCACAGGCCTCAGCCCGCTGGTCCCGGACACCGTTGAGGCTCTCCCTGGCATACAGTGCAATCTAATCACGGAGTAGAACCATGAATATCTCGGAGCTTGAGACCAAGACCAGAGACGAACTGCTCGCCTATGCCAAGGAGGCCGGCGTGTCGGGCATCAGCACCCTGAAGAAGGACGACCTCGTCCTGAAACTGCTGCAGGTGAACGCCGAGCAGCAGGGCTACACCTTCAGAGGCGGCATCCTCGAGGTCATGGGTGACGGCTACGGCTTCCTCCGCCAGCCCAACCTTCGCCCGGACTCCAGCGATATCTACGTCTCGCAGTCCCAAATACGCCGGTTCTCTCTGCGTACCGGCGACGTGGTCAGCGGGCAGGTGAGGCTGCCCAAAGACGGCGAGAAGTACCACAGTCTCCTCCGCGTGGAGACGGT
>CAZNMB010000139.1:0-5812 GCA_964574095.1 uncultured Dehalococcoidia bacterium | reverse complement strand
GCGGGCGTCCCGGCGAGCCGGGTGGAGGCGGTTATCCGCGGTTTCCCCCTCGTGAGCAGCGTCGCCCTCTTCGACGTCTACGTCGGCGACAAGGTCCCCAAGGGAAAGAGATCGCTGGCATTCTCCGTCCGCTTCCAGTCGGCGCAGCGCACGCTCACCGACGAGGAGGTGGACCGCACGCAGCACAAGATCGTCGAGCGGCTGCAGCGCGAGCTGGGCGCCACGCTGAGAGCCTAGCCCGCGGCGTTCTTCCCTTCCCCCTCCCACGCGCTCCCAGGCCGCTAGTTGCCCGTCCGAGAACATGGGTAGGTTGGAGCGGATGCTCCAGGCTGCCCCGTTCCGCTGGTTTCTCAGACACGCTCCTAGTTGCTCGCTCTCACATGTGCTAGAATGAGGCGGCGCATCGAGTCCGGCGAAGGACAGGGCCAGAGGAATGGAGATAATCCCCGCGATCGACCTCAGAAACGGGAAATGCGTTCGCCTCTATCAGGGCGACTACGACCGGGAGACCGTCTTCTCCGACGATCCGGCGTCGATGGCCCTGCGCTGGGAGTCCGAGGGCGCGCAGAGGCTGCACCTCGTGGATCTCGACGGTGCGGCCGCAGGCAGCCCGCGTAACCTCGACGCTATCGAGAGGATCATCGCCGCGGTGCAGATACCGGTGGAGGCGGGCGGCGGTATCCGCAGCATCGAGACTATGGAGCGGCTCTTCGAGCTTGGCGTCGAGCGTGCGATACTGGGGACGGCGGCTGTCGAGGATACCGGCCTCGTCAAGCGCGCCTGCCAACGGTTCGGAGAGCGGATCGTGGTCGGCGTTGACGCCCGCGACGGCAAGGTGGCCACGCGCGGCTGGCTGGAGCAGTCCAGCTCAAGCGCCGGCGATCTGGCGGCCCGGATGGTCGCGCTGGGGGCCGTGAGGTTCATCTACACGGACATCGGCCGCGACGGCACGCTCTCGGGACCCAACTTCGAGGCGGTCGCGGAGTTCCTCTCCCGCGTGAGCGTGCCGGTCATCGCCGCGGGTGGGATCGGCTCGGTGGAGCACATCGTCCGGCTTGCGGGGCTGGGGGTGGAGGGCGTGATCGTCGGCCGCGCCATCTACACGGGGGACGTCAGTCTGCAAGAGGCCTTGAAGATCACAGATGCCGGACCCTAGCATGATGTCCGAGAGTCTTGGGCAAACGCGGTGGCCTTGAGCATCTGCTCAAGGCGGGATTGAAGCGGATGCTTCACCCCACTCACGACTCCCAAGCAGGCTCCTAGAGAAGAGGCACACGCGATGAAGTTTGACGACAAGGGACTGCTCCCAGCCATCGTGCAGGACGCGCAGACGGGCGACGTGCTCATGCTGGCCTACATGAATCGGGAAGCCCTGGAGAGGACCATCTCGACGGGGCAGGCCTGGTTCTACAGCCGCAGCCGCAGCGAGCTGTGGCACAAGGGGGCGACCTCGGGCAACTACCTGAACGTGAAGAGGGTCTTCATCGACTGCGATGAGGATACGGTCCTGCTACAGGTGGACCCCGCCGGCCCCGCCTGCCACACCGGCAACCGGACCTGCTTCTTCCGCGAGATCACCGGCGGCGCTGGCGTCATCGGCGAGGACCCCCTTCAGCGCTGAGATCGCGACCTCAAGCTGGCCATCGTCCGGCTCGCGCGTGGTCAATGCCTGAAGCGCAAGGCCGGGCCGGAGGGCGATCCGCACGAGCCTGTTCGCCGTGTGGTCCGCACTGAACTTGATCACCTCGTAGCCGACCGCGCCGATCACGGGCAGGATCGCGAGCCGCTCCAGGAACCTTATCCACATGGGCGGCCGCCCCAGGAAGGCGTGGGCCAGGATGGCGATCACCAGCACGATCAGGATGAACCCGGTGCCACAGCGCATGTGGGCCGTCCCGTAGGGCCGGACCTTCTGCACCTCGAGCTCCTCACCCGCTTCATAGGCGTTGATCGTCTTGTGCTCGGCGCCGTGATAGGCCCAGACACGTCGAATCTCCGGTATGAGATCGATCGCCTTCAGGTAGACCAGGAAGACGACGAGACGGATCAGCCCGTCGATAGTGTTGCTCACCGTGGCGGAAACGTAAGGATCGATGAAGTGGACGACCGCCAGCGGCAGCGCCACGAACAGCCCCAGCGCCACCACGAAGCCGATAGCCACGATGCCCCAGAGAGTAGACGGGCTGATCGACTCGTCGATCTCCTCCAGCGCCACGGATGCCGAGTAGAAGAGGGCCTTCACGCCGAGAATCATCGTCTCGAAGAGGACTACAGGACCTCGCACGAACGGGGTCTCCCGGACACGGCCCGCGAACAGCGTCCCCAGGGGCTCACGCTTCAGCGTGATCTCACCATCGCCGCGCCTGACGGCAACCGCCACGCTGTTGCGGCCCCGCATCATAACCCCGTCGATTACCGCCTGCCCGCCGTAGTGGAATCTCTTGCCCACAGCCACACCTATAGAAAAGGGGCGAGGGTGCCTCGCCCCAACCGCTCTACGGCATGCTCTATGCCCGTCACTTGATATTGTATCTGCGCCTGAATCGCTCCACCTGTCCCTGCGTATCCACGATCCTGCGCTCGCCGCCGCTGAAGAAGGGATGGCACCGGCTGCAGATCTCAACCTTCAGCACCGGCCTGGTGGCCCTGGTTTCGAACGAGTTCCCGCAGGAGCAAGTAACGGTCGCCTTGCCGTACTTGGGATGAATGTCCTTCTTCATCAGCCTTGCTTTCCCTCGCGAGTGTAGACGCTCACCCTGCGCCGGCTCCTCGAGCCCGGCTCATACTTGACGACCCCGTCCACCAGCGCAAACAGGGTGAAATCCCGTCCCAGGCCAACGTTGTTGCCCTGTTGAATGCGCGTGCCCCTCTGTCTCACCAGAATGGTGCCCGCGCGCACCAACTGACCATCGTAGCGCTTGACTCCGAGGCGCTTGGATATGCTGTCGCGACCCAGGCGTGTGCTGCCTCCACCTTTCTTGTGTGCCATTGCTACTTCCCTTTCCCTTTGCCGACGACGATCTCCTTGATGGCCAGCCTCGTGAAAGGCTGGCGATGCCCACGCATCACCCGGTATCTGACCTTGGGCTTGTACTTGAACACTCTCACCTTGTCTCCCCTGCCCTGCTCCACGACACCGGCAACAACCTTGGCTCCCTGAACCACAGGCCTGCCCACTGTGACCTTGTCACCGTCAACGACAAGGTAGACCCTGTCCAGCTCAACGCTTTCTCCCTCGACGGCAAGCTTCTCGACATCAACCGTCTCTCCCGGAGAGACCTTGTACTGCTTGCCTCCCGTCTCAACTACGGCGTAGATATCAGTCCTCCGAACCAAAGTCAACTGAGATTCTAGCAACTCCCGCTTCCCCTGTCAAGGTGAGCTTGCCTCCGATGGCGGCACTGGAGTCCCGGCGCTCTACTCACCTACAGGGCTGAAGACAAGTCCCTCGGGGCTGGAATCGACTTCGACTGTGTCCCCCTCCTCGAACTCGTTAAGCAGAATCTTCTTCGACAGAGGATTCTCCACCTCGCGCTGGATGGTCCGCCTCAAGTTGCGCGCGCCGAACAGGGGATCGAAGCCTTCCTCCGCCAGCCATGCCCTCGCCTCCTGAGTCAGGACGACGCTGATGTTCCGGCCCTCAATCCGGTCCCGGACCTCCTCCATCATCAGGTCGACTATCTCCATGACCCGATCCTCCGTGAGAGGCTGGAAGATGACGATCTCGTCGATTCGGTCGAGGAACTCGGGGCGTAGGGCCTGCCTGAGCGCACCCTCGACGGAGCCGTTGAGCCGCTTCCGCTCCGTCCTGGACTGCGGCTCCCGGCGAAGGCCCAGGGAACCGTGCTCAAACTCCTGACTTCCCAGATTCGAGGTCATAATGACCACGGTATTCTTGAAATCGACGGGCCTGCCGCGGCCGTCCGTCAGCCGACCGTCCTCCATGATGCGCAGCAAGACATGCAGCACGTCCGGGTGGGCCTTCTCGACCTCGCTGAACAGAACGACCGCGTACGGCCTGAGGCGAACGGCCTCAGTGAGCTGCCCGGATTCCTCGTGGACGGCATGTCCCGGAGGCGCACCTGTGAGTCGGAACACGGCGCGCGCCTCCATATACTCCGCCATGTCGATCCTGACCATCGCCCCCTCGCTGCCGAAGAGGAACTCCGCAAGAGAGCGCGCCAGCTCCGTCCTGCCCACTCCGGTCGGCCCGAGAAAGATGAAACTCCCGATCGGCAAGCGGGGATTCTTCAGCCCGGCCCGGGCGCGCCTGACGGCATCGCAGACCGCGCCGATCGCCTGGCGCTGCCCCACAACCCTTCGACGCAGCTCTGTCTCCATCCGGACGAGCCGGTCCTTCTCCTCCTGCACCATGCGTCCCACCGGGATACCCGTCCGCCGGGACACCAGCCCGGCGATCGTCTCCTCACTCACGACCTCATCAGTCTCCTTCTCTTTGAGCCACCTGTCCCGCGCCTCCCCGTACTCTCTCTCCATGCGAAGCAGCTCGGACTTCAGCATCGCCGCCCGCTCGTGGTCACCCTGGTGCGATGACGACGCCTGCTCCTCGGCAAGCTGACGGACCCTCAGCTGCATCTCCTTGACTTCCGCAGGAATGCTCGCGGCATCGACCCGTATCTTGGAAGCCGCCTCGTCCATGAGATCGATGGCCTTGGCGGGGAGACAGCGGTCGGAGATGTACCGCTGGCTCAGCCTGGCCGCAGCCGTCAGGGCGGAGTCCTCGATCTTGATCTTGTGGTGCGACTCGTAGCGTGGCCGGAGCCCTTTGAGTATCTCGATGGTGTCGTCCACGCTCGGCTCGGCCAGATACACGGGCTGGAAACGCCTGTCCAGGGCCCTTTCTCCTTCGACATGACCCCGATACTCGTCAAGAGTCGTGGCGCCGACGCACTGGAACTCGCCCCGAGCCAGCGCGGGTTTGAGCACCCTGGAGGCGACGATAGACCCCTCCGAGGTCCCGGCGCCGATGACGGTGTGAAGCTCGTCGATGAACAGCACGATCTCACCTTGAGCCCGCCCGATGTCATCCATGACCGCTTCCAGCCTCTCCTCGAGCTCGTCGGGGACCTCGCCGCCGGCCGCCAGAGCGCACATGTCGAGGGCCATGACCCGTCGGCCTTTCAGAGCCTCAGGCACGTCCCCCGCTGCGATCCTCAGCGCCAACCCCTCGGCGACGGCGGTCTTGCCCACGCCGACCTCGCCGACAATCACCGGGTTGTTCCTCGTGCGCCGGGTCAGCACCTGGATTACACGACCTATCTCCTCATCGCGCCCGATCACCGGGTCCAGCCTGCCCTCCACGGCAAGCGAAGTGAGGTCACGGGCGTACTTCTCCAGGGCGCCGTACTTGGGATCGGCGCTCGAGCCGGTGACGCGCCGGGCCGGCTCCTGAGACGCGGCCAGCTCTTCCCGTGGCTGGTCATTGAACTCGGGCGGTTCCATCACGTCCGGGCCCCTCCATCGACAGGATACCTCACGAAAGGCTCCTCAACTCGGCCTCCATCAGGCGCAGCCACCTCTCCATCTCGGCAAGCCGGTCGCTCATCCTCATGATAACCTCAACACCGGCGAGGTTGACCCCGAGGTCATCGATCAGCATCCTGATCCGGCGCAGCTTCTCGACGTCCTCAGCCGAGTACAGCCGGCGGTTGCCTCGCGAACGACCGGGTTCGATCATCCCCACCCGCTCGTAGTACCTCAGGGTCTGGGCATGCACGCCGAGCATCCTTGCCGCCACGCTTATCACGTAGCGGGGCTCTGAGTCACGCATAACCATCGCACTTCACCTCCG
>CAZNMB010000138.1:0-5864 GCA_964574095.1 uncultured Dehalococcoidia bacterium | reverse complement strand
ATTGCCGGGAAGGCTTGCGCCTGAGGAAAGCATCGGCCGCAGCGGGGAAAACGCCCAGATTTCGATCTCAGGGCGTGGTGCTTCGACGCGGCGCTTTCCTGGCGGTGGTTGCGTGATACGGGTCATCGCCGTCGTGGCCCTGGGCCCGGGGCGAGGCCCGGCGGTTGAAAGGGCGAACGGTGCAGTCGCAGGGGCGAAGATCAGGAGCAAATGGTGGCGACTTCACATAACATCTATAGTGCGACCATTGGGCCAGGACGCTCTCGCTAGGCCGCCAACACCCTTTTCACCAGGGAGAGCTCGTCTCTGACGAGGCGCGGCATGAGGAAGTTGCGCTTCACGTTCTCCTTGCCCTCGTGGCCGAGCGCCACGGCGACATCTTTGTTGTTGAGCAGGAAGACCACCCTATCCGCAGCCTCTTCGAGCGTGGTGACCAGGTAGTCGCGGAGGCCGCCGGACATCTGCATGGGGATGCCTCCGGCATTGCCGGCGACGACCGGCTGGCCCTTCCACAGGGCCTCGGAGACAACGAGGCCGAAACCCTCCCGGATCGACTTCTGGATGACGACGTCGCACGCAGTCTGGAAAGCGTTGACCTGCATGCTGCCGACGCCGGTCAGGTTGGTGAACACGTGGACGTCCCGGTCCTTGTCCGCCTCCGTGTGGACGGCGGCGTACATGCCATAGCCCTCGGGATCGTCGGTGGCCAGGGAGCCGACGAGGGCCAACTGGAGCCCCGGCACCTTCTCACGGGCGAGCTGATAGATCCTGATGACGCCGAAGGGGTCCTTCCAGGGGTCGAACCTGGATACCTGAAGAAGAAGCGGCCGCTTCCGGTCGATGCCGAGGTTCTCGGTCATCTCGCGGCACAGGGCTCTGGGAAGCGCCATGTTCTTGGGGCTGAACGCGTCTATGGCGGGTGCCATGGTCGCGATGATCGGCACCCGCAGGTCCCCGGGCACGAACTTGTCCATCGTGAAGACGACCGCGTCGTACTGCTCGACGTAGGGCCGCAGGAAGGCCCAGGCTCCCGGGTCCGGCTCCGAGGTGTCGATGTGGCAGCGCCAGATCCATTTCGAGCGCCTGTCGTTGCTGAAGTGCCTCAGCGCGGCCGGCTGGGGGTCGTTGATGATGAACACGTCGTAGTTGTAGTCCATCTCGCGCGCGTTCATCTCGTTCTGTGTCTTGTAGAGCCTGTCCGTCTCCTCCCGCCGGATCAGCGACCCGTCGCCGCCCTGAAGTGCATTGTGCAGGCTCTTGGTGACGGCGTAGAAATTGTGGTCTCCGTGGATAACCTGCCAGTCCATGGTCAGGCCCGCGTCGCGCACCAGCGGGATGTGGGAGCTGAGGAGCTCCGCCACGCCTCCTCCGAAGGACGTCGAGTTGACGTGGCAGATGCGGACGCCTCTCAGGTCAGCGGCGAGGCTCTCGATCTCGTCGATGAGCTTGTTGCCCAGCACGAGCCGGTACTTCTGCAGATCGCGTATCCCCAGAGACACTTTGTTGAGCATGATGCCTTCGCGGCGAGTATAGCATCAGGATCCTGCAGCGGCAAGCTGAAGCATCTCCGGCGGGCTGTCGCCCGGGAGCCTGTCGGCGAGTTGGGGGCCGGTTGAGGTACCGGCTTCGGCACTGCCCGGAGCGCATGCTCCAGCCCGGTCTCGATGCCAAATACCCGGAATCTCGCCTAGCCGGCGTCGGAGGCAAGACTGCCCGCGGTCGCCCAGTTGCTCTTGGCGATGTCTTCGAAAATGACGATCGTAGCTTCGGGCGTCGTGTGCGCGATGGTGGCTACGGCATCGGTGATGACACGGGCCAGTTCCGCTTTCTGGGCGTGGGTCCTGCCCTCCCACATCTCTACTCTCACAATTGGCATTTCCGATCACCTCCAGATAGGCTGAGACTCAGCTAGATGTTAGCACATGCCGGAGGCAGCGCAAGCTTGGTGTCAGCATGCCGAGGATTGTCCGGCACTGGTGTCGGAGGTATAATGGATATGGGGGTGCCACGTGGGGTCCGGTTGGATCGATAGCCTCAAGTTCAGGGTACGGAAGGCGCTGGGAAGAAACGTAATCCTGTGCGATACTTGTATGTGGGACTGGCGCAGCGCCTGCCGCAATCCCGAGCGGCCTCATGCCACGTCGTGTCCCGAGTATAAGAAGCGGGGCAGCTGATTCTACCCGCGAGACGGCCTGGCCCCGCTTGTGTTATGTCAATTACGCCCTAGCTACTTATAGTCGTAGAACCCCTTGCCTGTCTTCCGCCCCAGGTGCCCGGCCGTGACCATGCGCTTCAGCAGCAGCGGCGCGGCGAACTTGGGGTCTTTCGTCTCGGCGTACATCGCCTCGGTGATGTAGTACATCGTGTCCAGCCCCACGAAGTCGGCCAGCGTCAGCGGCCCCATCGGGTGATTGCACCCCAGTACCATGCCGTTGTCGATATCTTCCCTGGTCGCCAGGCCGGACTCCAGCACCCTTATCGCCTCGAGCATAAGCGGCGTCAGGATGCGGTTCACCACGAATGCGGGCGTGTCTTTGGCCACGATCACCGTCTTGCCCAGCGACTCGCCGAACTTTCGGACCGTGTCGAGGGTCTCCTGGCTGGAGACTATGGTCGTAACTACCTCCAGCAGCTTCATCACCGGCACCGGATTGAAGAAATGGGTGCCGATCACCTTGTCGGGCCGCTTCGTTGCCGTCGATACCTCGGTTATCGACAGGCAGGAAGTGTTGGTGGCGAGCACCGTCTGCGCGGGACACACCCTGTCGAGTTCCGCGAACACCTTCTTCTTGATGTCCATGTTCTCGACGGCGGCCTCGACGACGAGGTCGCAGTCGGAGAAGTCATCCAGCTTTGTCGTCCCCTTCAGCCGTCCCAGTATCTTGCCCTTCTCTTCCTCGGTCAGCTTCCCCTTCTCCACGCTCCTGGCAAGCTGCTTGCCGATCGCGTTCAGGCCCTTGTTCAGCAGCTCGTCGTTGATCTCCGATACCACCACCTGATATCCCGATTGGGAAGCGACCTGGGCTATTCCGGCACCCATCAGCCCGCAGCCGACCACGCCGACTTTCTTGATCTGCATCGTACTCCTTCTTTCGTGTTGTAGGCGAATGTCCCGTTCAAATATAGCAAGCGGGTCCCGCGCAGTCAAGGCTGAAGAGCTCCGGCTGGTGCGGGCTACCAGCCGTGCGCCAGTCTGGAGATGAGCCGTTGCGGAAGGCCGAACACGGCCATCCTCTCCTGGGTGGCGCTGATGTCATAGGCAACGCGGTAGTGGAAAACGGTGCCCTGCTCGCTGTCATAGAGGGCATAGCTGGCGCGAGGGTCGCCGTCGCGAGGCTGGCCGACGCTTCCGGGGTTGATGATCAGCCTGCTCTCGTCGATGAGCAGCGGCCTGTCGGGGGCCAGTTCACGCAGGCGGCAGTCAGTGCCATCCGGCGACAGCTCGAACGCGAGGGGCACGTGGCTGTGTCCCACGAGGCAGAACGTCGAGTCGAAGTAGTCGAAGTTGACCAGGGCGCTTTCGGTTGACAGCAGGTACTCCCAGATGGGCTCGCGGGGGCTGCCGTGGGCCAGCGTGAAGTCCCCCTCAAGGTGGGTGAGGCTGAGGCCGGTCAGGTAGTCATCTCCGTCGGGGCCCAGTTGGTGCCCCGTCCAGCGGCAGGCGGCGGCGGCCTCGGAGTTGAACTCCCGCAGGTCTATCTTCTCCAGCGCCCCCCAGTCGTGGTTGCCGGCCACGCAAATGTGATCGTACTGACGAAGCAGGCCGATGCACTCCGCGGGGTCGGGGCCATAACCGACAACGTCTCCCAGGCACCAGATGCGCTCTGCTCCGCCCCTGCGGTCGATATCCTGGAGCACAGACTGAAAAGCGGCCAGATTGCTGTGAATGTCGGACAGGATGGCAAAACGCATGTCTACAGCGGGTAATATATCAGGTTCGCCCTGCGTTTGCCACCGGTTGTGGGCCGGAGGCAAACTGGCTATAATCGTGCCGATGAAAGTCGGGGAGTTGGGCGAGTTCGGCCTTATCGATCGTATCGCCGGTATCGTGGGCAGGCCGTCGCGGAGCGACACCGTCCTCGGGATCGGAGACGATGCCGCGGTCTGGCGTTGCGACGCGCTCCAGATCGGGACGACGGATGCCCTGATCCAGGACGTTCATTTCACGCTGGATACCGCCACATGGAGAGATGTGGGCTGGAAGGCGCTTGCGGTCAACATCAGCGACATCGCCGCCATGGGCGGCAGGCCGGGCCGTGCCCTGGTGTCCCTGGGCCTGCCCGCGGACACCGAGGTCGAGGACGTTCTTGACTTGTACCGGGGAATGCTGGACGTTGCCTCGGACTTCGGCGTCGATATCTGCGGCGGCAACGTAAGTAGCGCCCCCATCGTCGTCGTCAGCGTGAGCGTTGTCGGGGAGACGTCCGGTCCCATCCTGAAGCGTGACGCCGCCCGGCCCGGCGATAGGATCGGGGTGACCGGCTATCTGGGGCAGGCTGTGGCGGGGCTGACGATGCTGAGCGCCGGGCTCCAATTCGATCAGGAGACGGCGGAGTACCTGCGGCGGGCCCATCTGCGGCCACGTCCGCGCGTCGAAGAGGGGAATCTGCTCGCGCGGAGCGGGGTCCTGGCGGCGATCGACCTGAGCGACGGGCTTGCGGGCGACTTGAGGCACGTGTGCAAGGCCAGCAATGTAGGGGCGAAGGTCCGGGCCCGCGATCTGCCGGTGCATCCGCTGGTGAGAGCCGCCTTCGGCGAGCGGTCCCTTGATATGGCGATGTCCGGGGGCGAGGACTACGAGCTGCTGTTTGCGGCCGGGCGCGATGTGATCGAGCGCGTGACATCTGCGATGCCCGGGCAGGTCACCGTAATCGGCGATATAGTGGCCGACGAACCGGGGACGGTCACGTTCTGCGACGAACGCGGGGCTGTCGTGGAGCCCGGCGGACACAGTTGGGATCACTTCGGGCCGGCGGGCTGAGTGAGGCGGGCGTCGTTCGTGGATGTCACTACCGGCAGCGCGGAGCGGACTCGGAGTGTGGGGTCGGCGCTTGGGGAGCTGGCCGCAGCCGGGGATGTGATACTGCTGGTGGGCCCGCTCGGTGCCGGCAAGACCTGCCTCACCCAGGGGATCGCACGGGGGCTCGGTGTCGCGGAGAATGTCGTGAGCCCCACGTTCGTGCTGCTCAGGGAGTATCAAGGCAGGCTTCCCTTGTATCACCTTGACTTCTACCGGCTCGACAGCGTCGAGGAGATATCAGCGCTGGGACTTGAGGACTACCTGTTCGGGCCGGGGGTGTGCGTCGTGGAGTGGGCTGAGAAGGGGCTCTCCGCCCTTCCCCGGGAGCACCTGTTGATCGAGGTAGAACGTGCTGCGGCGTCCAGGCGCAGGCTGAAGCTCCGCCCTTCGGGCGCGCGATATGAGGAGATGCTCTCGCACTTGGAGAGCGCTGGCGTGAGTGCCGGGAAGTAGCCTGTGGAGCTGGCAATCGATACGTCAACCGAGACCGCCGGCGTCGCCCTGTCGTGTCAGGGCGAGGTCGTGGCTGAGCTCACGTGGCGCGCGGGACAGAACCATACCGCGGAGCTGGCGCCCAACATCATCCACCTCATGCGGCAGGCCCGCGCCGGTTTCGCAGATGTCGCCGGACTCGCTGTGGCGATAGGCCCGGGAAGCTTCAACGGGCTGCGGGTCGGCATGAGCATGGCCAAGGGGCTGGCGTTTGCCTTGAGTGTGCCGCTGGTTGGCATCAGCACCCTTGAGGTTGAGGCGTACCCGTATGCCGTGACCCGCCTTCCCGTCTGCCCGATACTGAACGCGGGGCGTGGGGAGATCGCCGCCGCCCTGTTCCAGTCGAGGAGGG
>CAZNMB010000137.1:0-5878 GCA_964574095.1 uncultured Dehalococcoidia bacterium | reverse complement strand
TGCAGGAATACGGAACCGCCCCCAACGAAAGGTTCAATGTATCTTCCCTTGATTTGTTCGCTTCTGGGCATGAGCTTGGCGAGCAAGGTAACTAGCTTGGTCTTTCCGCCGGGATATCGCAAGAATCTCAATGCACATGCCTCCAGTGTCATCACCGGGTGCCCAACCCCCGATTCGGAGAGGGGCGATCTCTGTCCTGAGATAGTAATCTCCTGCGACCCTCACTGTCAAGAAGAGCCGCGCCAAACGCCATTACACTGAAGGAGGCAGCGTTCAGGCCCCCGCTGCCTCGCTGAGTATGGCCCAGATGCGGTCGAGCCAGTCGAGGTGCTCGGGCTTCATCAGGCACGAGCGCAGGCAGGCGACCGAGCCCTGGTCCCATTCGATGTCGGGCCACGACGGGCGCAGCAGCCCGGCGGGCATGTTCGCGACGGCGAGGTGAAGGTGCCGCTCGGCGGCGCGATCGAAAAGCTCGCGGGAGAGCCGCGAGGTCGCGGCGGCGCTGCCCGCGCGTGGCGCCCATATCACGATGTCCAGCTCCGGCGCGAAGGCCGTGCGGAAGCGCGGGTCGGAGTCGAGCCGGCGGAACAGCTCCAGGGCCGCCTCCCGCGACCTCTCCAGCCCGGCGGCGAAACGGCCGCCGGGGACCAGCGGCATCAGCCGCTGCGTTGCCCACAGGGCGACGGCCGCCGCGCCCGCCCTCGAGCATTCGAGGCTGATCTCTCCCAGGTGGAGGTCTGTCGAGGTGAAGTAGGTATACGGCGAGTCGTGCTTGTACAGCACGCCCGCGCCCGGGTCCTTGAACAGGATGCAGCCGCAGCCGTACGGCTGCAGGCCGTGCTTGTGGGGGTCAATGGCGATGGAGTCCACGCCGCCCAAGCTGTCGAACGCCCGCCTGGTCCCGGCATCGAGGTTGCCGGCGAGGATGAAGTAGCCGCCATAGGCGGCGTCAGCGTGCAGGCGGAAGCCGTACCTGTCCCGAAGCGAGAGGAGGTCGGGGAGAGGATCGACGGAGCCCGTCGCCGTCGTCCCGATGGTGGCGACGACGGTGCCGATACCGCCCCGCTTGAGCTCGGCTTCAAGCGCATCCGGGTCCATCCGGGCCCGGCGGTCGCAGGGAATCGCCTGGAAGGGGAGCCTGAGGGCATCCGATATGCGCCGGTGCGTGTAGTGCGCCTGCTCCGAGGCCGCGACCTTCTCGCCGGGGCGCAGCTTTCCCGATACCCACAGGGCCTCCAGGTTCGCCATCGTCCCGCCGCCGCAGAGATGGCCGAGGTGCGTCTCCCAGCCGAACATCCCCGCGATCTCGGCGACGGCCTCTTTCTCCATCGCCGAGCTGGCGCGCCCGCCGTCCAGCGCGTGGTTGTTGGGGTTGAGCCACAGCGACAGCGCGTAGGCGAGCCGGGCCACGGGGTGCGGCGGCTTGAGCATCTGCCCCGCGTACAGGGGGTGATGGTAGGGGAAGTTGTCGTGCAGGCGGCCGGCGACTTCTAGCAGGACGCCGCGCAGCTCGTCTACATCGACAGCGGCACCCGCGTCAGGCAGCTCCTCGAACCCCCCGGCGAGCCGGCGCAGGGCCTCGTCGAGCAGCGGCAGGCTCCGGTCTTCCAGCGTCATGGCAACGTTCCCCGATCGACGGGCCTCGAGACCCGCCGGCCACTATGGCACCGAGGGCGGCCCCGGAACTCCGGCCTCTCCCCCGGCCGCCTGTCGCGTGAAAGCGTCAGAGTCCGGCGATGAGGCAGGATATGGCGGGCGATGTCGGCGGGCCGCCGAGGTTGTGCACCAGCCCCAGCTTCGGGTCCTTGAGCTGGCGGTCCGCGGCCTTGCCCTGAAGCTGCTTGTACATCTCGTACATCATCCTCAGCCCGCTGGCCCCCACCGGGTGCCCGAACGACTTGAGCCCGCCGTCGGGCTGGACGGGCAGGCCCCCCGTAAGCTCGAAGAAGCCGGAGTCGATGTCCTCCTTCACCCGGCCCCGGGGCGAGAACTGGAGGTCCTCCATTATCAGGGCCTCGGTGATCGAGAAGCAGTCGTGGACCTCGGCCATGCTGATCTCCTCGCGCGGGTTCTTGATGCCGGCCTCGGCGTAGGCCGCCCGGCCGGCGCGCACGGTCTCCTCGATGTGGGTGTAGTCCCAGTCGGCCCTCACGCTGCCCTCTCCGTGGCCGATGCAGATCTGGAGCGCCTTGATGTAGACGGGGTCGTCGCGGAACTTCTTGGCGTCCTCGGCGCGGACGACGACGGCAGCCGCCGATCCGTCGCTCACGCCGCAGCAGTCGAAGACGCCCAGGGGCCAGGCGATGATGGGGGCGTTGAGCACCTGCTCGACGGTGATCTTGCGGCGGTGGTGGGCCTTGGGGTTGAGCGCGCCGTTGGCGTGGCTCTTGACCGAGATCTTGGCGATCATCGTCTTCCCTTCCTCGGGGGTCAGGCCGTAGCGGGAGAAGTACCTGGTGGCGAGCATGGCGAATATGCCGGGCGGCGCGACGTTGGGGTACACGTGCACCCCCGCGCCCGAGGCCCCCTGCAGGCCGCTCAGGCCCTGGTCCTTGATCTTCTCCGCCCCGATGGCCAGCGCCACGTCATACACCCGCGCCGCCACCGCGTAGGAGGCGTTCCTGAGGGCGTCGGAACCGGTGCAGCACATGTTCTCCACGCGCGTCACCGGCTTGTACTGCAGCCTCAAGGGCACTGCGGCGGCCATCCCGGCCATGCCCGAGTACTCGTAGAAAGTGCCCACCCACGCGGCCTCGATATCGCTGGCCTCGATGCCGGCGTCCTCGTAGGCCTCGTAGGCGGCGTCCACCATGAGATCGGTGACGTTCTTGTCCCAGCGCTCGCCGAACTGCGTGCAGCCCATGCCTATGATGGCGACCTTGTCTTTAATGCTCTCGCCCATCTCGGTCCTCCTCTAGCATCGAACGGGTCTGGCCTTCCAGTAATAGTTGTGGATGCCCCGGTTGAAGTAGAGCTTCCTGAAGGTCATCTCCACCGGCATCCCGACCTCCACCGCGTCGGGGTCGCGGTCGGTGAGGTCGAACATCCCGCGACCGCCCCCTTCGAAGTCGATGACGACGGCGGTGTTCGGGGGGTCGTTGCTCATCTGCAGCCTGTCCTGGGTGAAGGTGAACACGATGCCCTTCTTGTCGGCGAACCTGTACGGCTCGAAATGGTCCTTGGCCTGGCACACGACGCACACCCTCCCCGGACGGACCTCGTACTGGGGCGTGCCGCAGCTCGTGCACTTCTGCCCGTAGAGCGGCAGCATCTGCCTGCGCTCGCGCCGCAGCTCGGAGATGGACATGGGGGGCCGCTCCGGCCGCCGCGCGGGCTCGATCGTGAGCAGGTCGCGCCAGCGGAGATAGGTCTCGTAGTTGCGCACCATCCGCTTCGATTCGAGGTGCCTGCGGATTCCCCGCCGTTGTCCCAGCTTCGTGATGGCGTCCGTGATCTCGAGCACGAAGGCATCGACGCCGTTCCCGTAGCTGGCCAGCAGCAGCCTGTCGCCGGCCCCGGCGTCCTCGAGGGCGGCGACCAGCATCATCGGCGCCATCGCCGCGCCGGCGTTGCCCGTGGTCATGAACATGGGGTCCTGCACCTGGGAGGGGTCGAACCCGAGGCTCTTCGCGGCCTTGGCGTGCCTGCGGACGTCCAGGGGCGGGTCGAACACGGCCCTGGTGAAGTCCCCCGGCTTGAGGCCGCTCTTCTTCATCAGCGCGGAGACCGCCTCGGGCAGCACCTTGGAGTACCCCTCGTCGAGGACCATGCGCTCCTCCCAGGAGCGGACGAACGTATCGCCGTCGGCCCGCCATACGCCGGAGAACTCGTCGGACGTGTGGTGGCTGTCCTTCACCTCGGCGATGACGCCGTCGTTTCCCACGAGGAAGGCGGCGGCCCCGTCTCCCAGCGCCTGCTCGAACTGCCCCGCCGGGGCCCCCATCCGGGTGTCGGCGACGAGCACCAGGACCCTGCGGGCCGATCCGGCCTTGACGGCGTCGAGGGCGGATGCGAGCGCGGTCGTCCCCGCGCGCAGCGAGCCGGCGAAGTCCGCCGTTCGAACGGTAGCGGGCAGGTCCAGGGCGGCGGCCGCTATGGCCGCGCCCAGCTTCTCCTTGTAGGGCAGTGTCGTCGAGGCGAGGAAGACGGCATCGATCTTGGCCGGTGATATCCCGGATAGGCAGTCGATGGCCGCTTCCACGGCCATGGTGATGCTGTCCTCGTCGAAACTGGCCACGGCCCTCTCGCCGGGCATGGCGAACCCGCCCCAGGCCCTCTGGAACTCCTGCCGGCTCATGCGGTGGTAGGGGACGTAGGCGCCATACGAGACCACTCCTGCCATGGGTTCACCTCCTGGGCAACTAGTGTGCTGATCAGGTGACTCCGACGCAGCGGGCCGGATCGGGCGCGATCGTGTGCGGCCCGCGTGGGGGATGAGCACCGGCCCCATTATAGCGCAAAAACGCCGGGCGTGCCGCCGCGCTCGGGCCGAGACTGTCAATTGCGTTCCGCGTGGGTTATGATATGGCACTAGCCAGAACTCCGGAAAGCGAGCTTCGTCGGACATGACCTGGATTACCGCCGCCGTCACGGTGGCGGCCATCATGGCGGTGGTGAGTGTCGTTGACAGCCATCTCATCTCCAGGCGAATGCGCAGCGTCTGGGCGTTCCTCGCCCCCGTCGGCGTGATTCATCTGACCCTCGGGCTGGTCTTCTTCGCCGTCCACCCTCCCGTTGCGGGCGCCGATGCCGGCCACTGGTCCATCGCGGTCGTTGCCGGCGTGATGCGCGCGGCGGCTGCTTTCCTGATGCTGTACGCGATGCGGACGGAGGAGGTGTCCCGCATCATACCCGTGGTCTATGCCCACCCGGTGTTCGTGGCCATCCTGGCTGTTCCGCTGCTCGGGGAATCGCTGGGCTACCTCCAGTGGCTGGCGATCCTGATGACCGTAGCCGGTGCGGTGCTCATATCGCTGAAGGGCCGGGGACGCGAGGCCCGGCTGAGGCGGTCTTTCGGCATGCTTGTGGCCTCGAGCATGCTCTTCGGGGCGGGCGCCGTGGCCACGAAGTACGCGTTGGAGTCCGTCTCGTTCTGGAACATGTACTCCGTAACCGCTATCGTTCTGGGAGGCGGCTTCCTCCTTGTGTCCGTGCGCCCGGGGGTGCTCAGAGAGCTGCGGGCCATGCCCGGAAGGAACGCCACGCTGGCGCTGATCGGCGGCAACGAGGTCCTCGCTCTGGCGGGCATCGTCATGTCCTTCTGGGCCATCGAGAACGGCCCCGTGTCCCTGGTCTCCACCGTCCTCGGCATCAGGCCCTTCTTCGTCTTCCTCTGGGCCGTGGCGCTGAGCCGGCTCTTCCCCGCCGTGCTCGACGAGGGCTTCACCCGCGGCACGGTGGTCTTGAAGGTCGTATCGATCGCCCTGATCGTGGGCGGGGTGGCGATCATCAACCTTCTGGAGTAGCCGGGGCCGCGCTCGGGTCACTGGCGCGGGATGACGTGAACGCGGGTGGCCTTGAACGAGGCGAACACCGGAGTCCCGGCCTCGAGGCCCATCTCCCGCGCCGACTTCACTGTTATCAGCGCGACCAGGGGGAAGCCGCAGTCCATGTGCACGTGGGCCAGGGGGCCGGAGGCGACCACGCGTGTCACGGTCGCGGCGAAGGCGTTGCGCGCGCTGGTCTTGTCGCTCCTCATGGCGAGTACGATTTCATCGGGACGGATGCAGGCGTACACGGGCTCTCCCGGCATCAGCTCGGAGATTGCCTGTATCTGAGCGCCGTTGATCCCGACGGCGACCACGCCGTCGTCGTTGGAGGCCACGGTTCCCGCGATCATGTTCTCCATGCCCACGAACTCCGCGATCTCCCTGTTCTG
>CAZNMB010000136.1:2225-5880 GCA_964574095.1 uncultured Dehalococcoidia bacterium | reverse complement strand
TTGGCTCTAAATAGCGTTCAGGATAAAAGTGAAGGATATGTTAGTATAGATTTACACCAAAAAGATATGATTGGTAAAACAGGTACTGCCTACACTGTATTAAGGCCATCGGGGAAGATATTAATTGAAGAGGAAATATATGATGCCAAAGCTGAAGTTGGGTATATAGAAAAAGGAGTGGGAATAAAAGTGATAAGAGATGAAGCAGGACAGCTTTATGTAATGAAAATTTGAATTTTAAGTTATATACCTAAATACATAATAAAAGTGTTATGGGTGATCACAAACTGATAAAAATAATTACAAACCTCTTGATTATTATCTTTCTTATTGTAGGGTATTTTGGAATAAATATCTACAGGAAAGCATACACAGCCAATGTTAAACTTGAAAAAAAAGAACATTATTTATTTATTCCTACAGGATCTTCTTATGAAGATGTGTTGGAAATTTTCAAAAAGGAGAATATTCTTATAAATAAAAAAACTTTTGATTGGGCTGCTCAGCGAAAGAACTATCAAAATCATGTTTATCCTGGCAGGTATAAAATCAAAAACAGGATGTCGAATAACCAGTTAATAAATATGCTGAGGACAGGATTACAAGAACCCACAAAAGTAACATTCAATAATATCAGGTATATTGACCAATTGGCAAAAAAAATATCTATGCAAATAGAAGCTGAATCCGATTCAATTATAAAGTTTTTGAAAAACAAGGAATTTATTGAAAAATATGGATTTAATGAGAATACAATAAAATGTATGTTTATCCCTAACACCTATGAGTTTTGGTGGAATACTGATGCATATGGGTTTTTCAATAGAATGAACCAGGAATATGAAAAGTTTTGGAATGATAGTCGTAAAAAGAAAGCGGAAGAATTGGGGTTTTCCCGCAATGAAGTAAGCATTCTTGCCTCTATTATTGAAGAAGAAACCCGGAAAGAAAGTGAAAAATCGAAAATCGCTGGAGTTTATATAAACAGGCTAAATAAGGGGATTAGACTTCAGGCCGATCCAACAATTAAATATGCCCTGGAAAATTTCAATATAAAAAGGGTAGTAAAGAAACACTTGGATATTGATTCACCATGGAATACTTACAAATATGCGGGATTACCTCCTGGTCCAATTCGAATCCCTTCTATAAAAACAATTGATGCCGTATTAAATTATGAAAAGCATGATTACTTATATTTTTGTGCTAAAGATGATTTTTCAGGATACCATGTATTTGCTAAAACTTTATCGCAACATAACAAAAATGCACGTTTATATCAACGAGCCCTTAATAGACGTAAAATTTTTAGATGATAATCATTTTTTTTTTTCTAGATCAAAAGAATGATGTAAATTATGCCACATTTTATGGTAGTAATTATTCTTAATTATAGTTAACACCTATAACTAATGGAAAAAATAAAATTTAGCATTGATGGTTGGAAAGCTGTTATTGCAAAGGATTTTACATTGGCAAATGTTGCTAAAATTGCATATGCCACAGCTCAATGGCTTACCAGGAAATATAAAAACCCATCAGCAATTGTAGGTTATGATTGCCGTTTTGGAGGCGAAATGTTTATGGAAGCAGTAGCTAAAATTCTTGCATCAAAAGAAATTAGAGTTTATATTCCTGACAAATTTGTTTCAACACCAATGGTTTCGTTGGGTGTAATAAAGTTAAAAGCAAATTGTGGAATTATTATAACAGCAGGTCATAATCCGGCCGAATATAGTGGCTTTAAATTAAGGGGAGATTTTGGAGGCCCTATGTTGGAAAAAGACTTGAGAGAAATCGAATACTTATTAAATGATAGTTATGAAATTGACCTTGAAATGTTGAATTGGAACCATATGCAGGAACAAGGCCTCATTCAATATATTGACCTGGAAACCATCTACATAAAACAAATAAAAGACTCATTTGAGGTTGAAAAGATAAATGAACTAAGCAAAAAATTTGCATTTGATGCTATGTATGGAAGCGGACAAAATGTATTCAAAAAAATATTGCCTAAAATAAAACGGTTCCATTGTGAGGTAAATCCAATATTTAAAGGTGTTCCACCTAATCCTGTACACAAAAATTTACATGAGTTATCTGAATATGTATGGCGAAATAAAGAAATAAAAAGTGGTTTGGCCATTGATGGCGATGGAAGCAGGATAGCTATGTATGATGAAAAAGGTAATTTTATTGATTCAAATAAATTATTGCTTCTTCTCATTCATTACCTGTCTGGTTATAAAAACCAAACAGGAAAGGTAGTTGTTGCATTTTCCAGTACTTCAAAGGTTGAAAAATTATGTAAACATTATGAATTGGAGGTTGAACGTGTAAAAATTGGGTTTAACAATGTAACCAAGTTAATAATTACCGACGATATACTAATTGGAGGTGAAGATCCTGATGGAATTGCCATTGGAAGACATATACCGGGAAGAGATAGCTTATGGACAGGGTTACTTATATGGCAATGGATGATAGAGACAGGAAAGAACTTAATTAAATTACTTGAAGAAGTATATGCTATAACTGGTGTGTTTGCATTAAATAGGCAGGAGATTGAACTAAGTTCAAATGTGCGTAATAAAATCATTGAGAAGTGTAATTCAGAAGGTTTTACTTCATTTGGAAAATTTTTAGTAAAAAAAGTAGAAAATCTTGATGGATATAAATTTTTCTTTAACGATGACCAATGGCTTATGATAAGGTCATCAGAAACTGAACCTTTATTGCAACTGTATGCCGAAGCCGAGAGTATTGAAACAGTAGAAGGCATTCTTGTTGCTGCTTCAGAAGTAATAAATGGGATGTAAAAATGGGTTATTCTAAATTTGAAGGCTATTTTCGGCTGATAGTAAGTAAGAATGTTTTCTAATGACTAATGTAAGATTATAATGGAAACATTGTTACAATTATGATCTCAACTCAACCCAAGAGTTTGAAAAAAAAGCTATTAACGAGATCATCGATGTATTAAATAAAACGAGAAAAATAACCTGATTAATTGCCTGGGTCTTTTTTATCAATACTTGTTTAAAACAAACTAAGCAAAATTTATAGCAGCCTTATAAGGTCCTTTGATTAGTTTTAGGAATTGGAGTAAACAGATACTCTTAAATGAAGAGCAAAATTGAAAATCTGTAAATGAAGAAAACGAAATATTATATAAAAATCGTTTAAATTTCTATAATAATTTTCTTAAATTTAATATAGAAAATTATTATTGGAACAACTTTCGCATTTTAAATAAATAATCAATTTTAACAAGTTTTAATTTATTGTTATATGCAAAATCAATATTATTGGGACGAGGAATGGAAACATGTTTGGTTTGAGGACATCCATAAAGATGAAAAATATGAGGTTTCTAATTACGGAAGAATTCGTATGTTTAAAAAAGATTTAAATGATTGGAAAATTATGAAAACTGCTAGCGTTAATGGTTATCAGTATTACTCATTCAAGTCAAATATAAGCTGGAAACATCGTAAAACAAAATGTGTTCATGTGTTGGTTGCAAAAAACTTTTGTGAACAACCTTCTGAGAAACATAACAATGTAATTCATATAGACTTTAATAAATCAAATAATCATTTTAGAAACCTGAAATGGGCAACAAAAGATGAAGTAAATTCACATAGCAGGA
>CAZNMB010000136.1:0-2215 GCA_964574095.1 uncultured Dehalococcoidia bacterium | reverse complement strand
GGAAAAGTCCTCGCTATAAAGAAGCACTGATAAAAAGAAAAGGAGAGATTACTAATTCAAAATTAACCGAAACGAAAGTTATACGACTTAAGAAAAAACTAAAAAGAGGAAAAAATCCTTTATATAAAATTGCCAAAGAATTTGGCATTACACATACACAACTCAACCGTATAAGAAGGGGAGAAAACTGGGGGCATATTAAGGTTGATTAGATTATTATTCAACAATTCTAATCCTTCATACCTAATCTTCTCATATTCCTTATACCATTATCCATTACAGCTTTCAATCACGAACATGCCTTTCCGAATGATAGGAAGACCTTACCTGTGGCCCTGATTCAACGTATTGAAATCCTTTTTTCAAGCCAATTTCTTTATATTTTTTAAAAACTTCAGGTTTTATGTATTCTACAACATTAATATGTTTAGGAGTTGGTTGAAGATATTGTCCCACGGTGAATATTTTAACCCCGGCAGCCAGAAGGTCATCCATAGCATGAACAACTTCATCGAACGATTCACCCAGTCCAACCATCAGTCCCGACTTTGTCCTGGCTCCCCGGGCAGAGGTATAACGCAATAATTCAATGCTGTGTTCATATCGCGACATGCTTCTGATAACCGGGTTAAGGCGCTTCACCGTTTCAATATTGTGTGAAATAATTTCCGGATTTTCATCAATTACCAAATCAAGAACTTTTGTACCGCGCCTAAAATCAGGTATCAGCACTTCCATAGTAACACCAGGATTCATATCTTTAACGGTTTTTATAGTTGTTGCCCAAAATCCTGCCCCACCATCAGGAAGTTCATCACGGGCTACCGAGGTAATAACACAATGGTTAAGATTCAATGATTTTATAGTTTTTGCCAGTCGTTTGGGCTCTTCAAAGTCTAATGGTTCTGGTTTTAATGTTTTCACCTGGCAAAATTTACAATCCCTGGTACATTTTTCACCCAAAATCATAAAAGTTGCAGTTCCTGCACTCCAGCATTCCCCCTTATTGGGACAATTGCCACTTACACAAATGGTATTTAGCTTTTCTTTTAAAACCAGGTTCTTTACCCTGGAATAGTTCTCTCCCTTTGGCATAGGAACTTTCATCCAATGTGGCAATCGGGTTCGTGTTACTTCCATTACGATAATTTTACTGCAAAAATTCAGTTATATATAAATAAAAAACAAAGTTAACCTGAATTAGTTTTAAATTCCTATGCTAATTGAAATTTATAAATTCTTGTTAACGGTAAATTGCTTCATTTTTATCCAAAATCTCAACTCCCAGCTTGCTAAGTTGAGAATTAACTTTTACTATTTTCTTTTCTGCATTTTTATCCCAATTTGTATGCCCATTTTTTAATAAACTAACCTTAAATCCTTGTTTTAACCCGCCAATACAGGTTGCTTTTACACATCCATGTGAGACCAGGCCACATGCAAAAATTTCATCTACCTGGAATTTTTTAAGAATATCTTTCAACTCTGTCTTTTTAAATGCATTCCCATACCTTTTTTGTACTACATAATCATTTTCCTTTTTATTTATTCTTTCATCTACTTCCCAATCGGGGGATCCTTCAATCAATAGTTTATTAATATGTTGTACAAAAATTACCATGTTGGTATCTGATTGACGAAACTTTTCAATAGCAAAATTCACAGTATCTATAAATTGTATATCGTTATATAATTTCTTGTTATTTGTCAATCCTTTTTGGATATCAATAACCAATAGGGCTTTGTTATTAGTATTCATGATTATATATTTTTTAAGAATTATTTAATTTACAAAGGATAAATATAAAAATCTATATAGTATCAGCGCGAAAACTCGTTTTTTTGAAAGTGGCTGTGCGAAAGCTTCAAGTGCAAGGCTTGCGAAGACCGAAAAATGGGAGTTTACCAATCGTAAATGACCAGTTTTCGGACGAGCATAACGCAGCAATTGGAGTTTTCGCGCAGCCACTATATAGGAACAATACAGCATATTTCCACATTATCTTACATCATATTGAAGTAGATTCTCGTATTTTACATTCCAATTTCCATTATCGGGAAATCCATTTCTTCCTTTATCATTTCTATAAGTACACATCATAGCCACTGCTGTTAATAACCCTCCATTCCCCGGTAAATAAATTGTTAACCTATCATCCTGGTAATTATGTCCATTCATCAGATAGGTATTTTTCTGGGTATTCATCAATAAAAA
>CAZNMB010000135.1:0-5895 GCA_964574095.1 uncultured Dehalococcoidia bacterium | reverse complement strand
AGGCGGTGAACTTGTCGCCGCCGACCTTGGCATACGTGAAGATGATGTCGGCGAAGCCGGCGTTGGTGATGAACTGCTTCGCCCCGTCCAGCCGATAGAACGTGCCGTCCGGCGACAGCGTAGCGGTAGTCTGGATGGACAGCGCGTCCGTGCCCGATCCGGGCTCGGTCAGCGCGTAGCACCCTATCTTCTCTCCCCTGGCGAGCGCGGCGAGGTACTTCTCCTTCTGGGCCCTGGTCCCGAAGAACACCAGCGCCATGGAGCCGATGCCGGTGTGCACGTTCAGAGTGACGCCGAAGGACGCTCCCCACGCCGAGCGCTCGACGATGATCTGTGACGCGGTCATCCCCATGTCCGATCCGCCGTATTCCTCCTCGATGTCGGCCCCCAGGAGCCCCAGCTCCCCGGCCTCGCGCATCAGGCGGCGGATCGAGTCGAAGTCTTTGTGTTCGATCTCCTCGATGTGGGGGGCGACCTCATTCCTGATGAAGCGCTCCGTCGTCTTGCCGATCATCTCGTGCGCCTGGCTGAAATCTTCGGGCGTGAATACCTCGGCCGCGGGCACGTCTTCGATGAAATACGAGCCGCCTTTCCTCACTGAGTTCTCCATGCCTGTCCCCCTGTGCCGCTGTGCTGCCATTGATTATACCCGTTCTCACCGGGAAGGCGCGAGAGGCATACCGAACGGCGGACGACTCCCGGCACACGGTGCCGGACGGGGCGAACGATGGGGACAAGCCACCCAGTACTATCTTCTCATTGACCGCGGGCTCGCGAGCCCCTATTCTGAACGTGGCGGGAGTGACGACCTGCCGGGAAACAGATCCTTCTTAACCGACTGCAAGAAACCCTCCATTCGGAGGGTTTCTTGCATATCCGCGCTTGACGTTATGCGAACCGCTGTTTGTTCCGCGGCGACGCTCGGGGGACGCTGTTCCTGCCCATGGATTCCCGGGCACCACGATCAGCGCGCGTCTGGCAGACCTTCACTGAAGGCATGCTCTCGGAATCTGAGGACCTTCCGCGGCACGCGACACCCCTCTTCCAGAGAGGGGCCGGGATCGCACCGAAGCTATTTGGGGTTGACGGTCCTGAGCTTCTTCACTTGCCCTCTGAAGCCCAGGGCGTGGTTCAACCTGGTCGTGATGTACTCGGTGAGCTCCTCCGGCGTCAGGTTGGCCGCCCACTTCTCGTCCAGGTTGAGCGTTACTTTGGCTACTATCTGGCCGTTCTCCATACTTGTATATCCCCTCCGAGTATCCCTTGCTACCCGATTTCCAGTATAGATGCTCGGCCTTAGAACTCCATTAGGAACATCTTAAAAAGACATAAGTGATCCCCGCGGAGCGAATGACCGGGGAGCGCCTCGGGTTCTGTCGCTCACGTCGCTGGAGGACGGGCACCAACTTGCTGCGAACGAAGAAAGCCCGCTCAGTCGTCGGACGAGCGGGCTTTCTTCGTTGGATGAGAGGGCAGATGAGACAGGGGCTATTATAGAACACTTGTACTTATTCGTCAAGATGCCGGCGGGCGCATTCCCAAAGGCAAGGCCCTCTGTCACATCTTCCGCCTGGCCAGCGTTCGCCGGCTTGCCATGCGAGCCGAGTGTGGACTAATATGTTCGTCGTAGAGTCGGGCCGAAGCGAGGAATGGAGAGATGAACACCAGTCGGCAGCTGGAGTTGCTCGAACTGTTCGGGCTGGGACGAATAGCCAGGTTCTTTGGCACGACCCTTTCCTTCGATGAACAGGGGCATGCCCATGTCGATCTTCCCTACAACCCGAATCTTGACCAGCCCTGCGGCATTCACGGAGGCGTGATCGCTGTTCTCCTGGACACCGCCGGCTGGTTTGCCGTGGCCGCCCAGAGCAAGACGATTCTGGTGACTACGAGTGAGCTCTCGACCCATTTCCTGAGTCCGGCGCTGGAATGTGACCTCCATGCCGAGGGATGGGTGGTCAAGGCGGGCAAGCGCATGCTCATCGCCGAAATGCGGGTATCGAGACCCGACGGAGAGGTCGTCGCCATCGGAACCGGCACCTTCGTTGTCCTGTAGCCTTGAGCCACGCCAGGCCGGCGATGGCCAACACTACACCCGGACGACCTTTGCCGCGCTCGGGGCTGCGGCTTCGCACCGTCACGTGGTCTCCGGGGCCATTGCGCCAGGTCCCACAACGGTCTCCCGTCCTGACACCCCACGGCGACGCGAAGCAGTACCGGACGCCGCAGTCCGGTTTCTCATCCCGCGGGCGAAAAAGTGAGAAAGAGGTATGATAAGTTAAGAACAGTTAGTTGTGATCTGCAGCGGCACATGCTAGCATCGCCTTGCCGGTGGGCCGGGATAGCGCAATGCAAGCGACAGAGGGAGGCCAAGGGAACAGCCCGGCAAGACGAGGCATCCGGGACATTGTCGGCATGCTCGTCCGCTGCGTCAATCGTTGGCGGATTCTGGTATTCGAGTGAGGCCTAGGGCGCTTTCCTCTCGGCCCGCGCCCTGGCGATACACTTCTTGCAGTAGCCGGACCCGCCGACAGTCTGCCTCACCGGCCGCCCGCATCCCTTGCATTTCTTCGGCTTCATCTCCCGCAGCACTCCCTGGCTTCAGCCGCCCGATTCCCTCGCCGGAGAGCTTGAGGTTCCCAGGCTATTCTAGCGCGAAAGTCGACGCGGAACAAAGCAGAGACCGAAGAAGCGCCGGCAATTGGCCTTGCGCTGGCGCGGGCGAGGGGTATAGACTGGCGGGGGGAGGGACCCATGGACATGCAACTCAGTTTCCTCGGGGCCGCTCACAATGTCACGGGCTCCAGCTACTGCCTGGAGGCCAACAGCCTGCGTCTGCTGGTTGACTGCGGGCTGTATCAGGAGAGGGATCTCAAGAATAGGAACTGGGACCCGTTTCCGGTGCGGCCGGACACTCTGGCCGCCGTGCTGCTCACTCACGCCCACCTGGACCATTCGGGGCTCCTGCCCAAGCTGGTTCGAGACGGCTTCAGCGGCCAAATCGTGTGCACTGACGCCACGGCTGACATCGCCCGGATAATGCTCCTTGATTCCGCGAGTATCCAAGAGGAGGACGCGGAACTCAAGAGCAAGAGGCATCAGCGGGAAAACAGGGCGGGTCCCTACCCCGAGCTGCCCCTGTACACGACGGCCGATGCCAACAAGTGTATCTCTCTGCTGTCTCCCGTCAGCTACGGTGCCACGGTCCCGCTCGGCGACGGCATTACCGCGACATTTCACGATGCCGGTCATGTCCTCGGGTCAGCCATGATAAAGGTTGCGGTAGCCCGTGAGGGAGAGACGAGGACAGTCGTATTCTGCGGGGACATCGGGCGCTGGAACAAGCCCATACTCCGGGACCCGACGCTTTTCAGCGAGGCCGACTACGTGCTGGTCGAGTCTACGTACGGCACCACGGTGCACGAAGACGCGGAGACCGTGGGGAACCGGCTCGAGGAGATCGTCAACTCAACGGTGCGCGCCAGGGGAAATGTCGTTGTGCCCAGCTTCGCGCTGGAGCGTTCTCAAGAGGTCCTCTTCCACTTGAACAAGCTGCTGATGGCGCGTCGCATTCCGAACATAATGGTGTTCCTGGACAGTCCCATGGCCGTGCGAATCACGGACGTGTTCGAGAGGCATCCGGACCTGTACGACCGCGACATGACGCAACTGGTCAGCAGCGGGCATTCGCCGTTTGATTTCCCGGGCCTCACCCTGGTGAGGACGAGGGAGCAGTCAAAGGCGGTGAATAACATAGCCGGAAGCGCTGTCATAATCGCCGGTTCCGGAATGTGCACCGGCGGCAGGATAAAGCATCACCTCACGAGGAACATCTCCAGGCCTGAGTGCACGATTCTGTTCGTTGGCTACCAGGCGGCGGGCACCCTGGGAAGACTGCTCGTGGATGGTATCTCAGAGGTAAGGATACTGGGAGAGCAGTACCAGGTGAAGGCCAGGATAGAGACCATCAACGGGCTGTCCGCGCATGCCGACAGGGACGAACTCCTCCGCTGGCTGTCGGGCCTGAAGAAGCCGCCGCGACAGGTATTCGTCGTCCACGGCGAGCCGGAAACCATCCCTCAGTTTGCCGATTTCCTGAGAGAGAAGACCGGATGGAAGATATCAGCGCCTGAGTACGGGGACAAGGTAGCCCTGGAGTGACCTCGGGAGTCGCCGACGGGCATGCCGTCACGCGTGGTCGCCGTAGTGGCGATCACGATGCGTCCTCCAGTGTCACCCAGCCGTCCTTCAAGGCGCGAACAACGGCTTCCGTCCGGGAGCTGACCCCGAGCTTGCTGAAGATGCTTCCCAGGTGACCCTGAACGGTGCGCACGCTCAGGAACAGCTCATTCCCGATCTCCGCGTTGCTCAGGCCCCTTGTCACCAGCTTGAGAATGTCCATTTCGCGCTGGGTGAAGATCTCCGACGGCTCGTGTTTCCTGGTCTTCTCGGAGGAGGAAACGAAGTGGTTCAGTACCTTGCGGGCGATAGTGGGGTGCAGGACTGACTCGCCGGCGTGCAGCGCCCGCACCGCCTCGACCAGCTCCGGGCTGCGTATGCTCTTCAGCAGGTAGCCGGCGGCCCCGGCCTCAAGAAGGCTGTAGATGAACTGATCGTCGCTGTAGGCTGTCAGGATCAGGACGGCGGTGTCCGGGCAGAGCGTCTTCACTTGCCTGGTCACTTCGATGCCGTCGAGCTTGGGCATGCCGATGTCTACTATGGCCACATCCGGGCCCAGGCTGGAGGCGAGCGTCACCGCTGCCTCGCCGTCGCCGGCCTCGGCAATGACCTCCATGTCCCGCTCCGCCTCCAGGATTCGCCGGGTGCCGTCGCGCACCAGCGCGTGGTCATCGGCAATAAGAATCCTGATCCTCTCCATCGCAGACCTCCGCATGGTCATTCTCTGTCCTGTTCCGCGTCTTGTCATCCATCGCTTGGCGTGATTACACACGGGCAAAAGCACCGGATCGCCCTGCGCAATTACGCCGCCCGGCGCGCTGAGCGCGGCCGGTTCCAGTCAGACCGGTCCTGAGCTATACTACAGGGAGGGCGCTCCCAATCGCAGGACCCGGCCCGAGGTTGTCACGACCTATGCCAGCATCACCGGCATGCATCACGGACCTCACCAGCGTCCAGATGAGTGAGCTCGTCGCAGGGATGGGCGAGCCGGACTACCGTGCGGCGCAGCTTCGGCACTGGGTGTACCGGGAGCTCTCCTCATCTCTTGACGATATGAGCGATCTCCCCCGGCCTTTCCGCGCGCGCCTGTCCAGAGAGACGCGGCTCCGCAGCATGGTGCCTGTGCACTATGTGTCGGGGCGGGACTCCACCGTCAAGACCCTGTTCGCCCTGGCCGATGGCAGGACAATCGAGTCGGCGCTGATGCTCAATCGTGCCGGCAGAGACAGCCGCCGCTACACGGTCTGCGTGTCGACACAGGTGGGATGTCCCGTACGCTGCCCGTTCTGCGCCACGGGCCAGCAGGGCTTCGAGCGCAACCTCAGCCCGGGGGAGATGATAGATCAAGTGCTGCACTTCGCTCGCCTCGCGCTTGGCCGGCGTGGAGGCGCGAGCGATGCACCGCGAGTGGCCCCCGGCCGCATCACCAACGTGGTCTTCATGGGCATGGGAGAGCCGCTGGCCAACTACGACGCCGTCCTGCGGGCCGTGGGAACGCTGATCTCCCCCGACTGCTTCGGGCTCGCCGGTCGCGGCATTGTCATCTCGACGGCGGGGCTGGTGCCGGGGATACGGAAGCTGAGTCGTGAAGGGCTCCAGATAGGGCTCGCGGTCTCGCTTCACGCGAGTGAGGACAAGCTTCGAAACAGGCTGGTCCCCACGAACAAGAGGTATCCGCTGGAGCGGCTCCTGCCGGCCTGCCGGGAGTTCCGCGAG
>CAZNMB010000134.1:0-5897 GCA_964574095.1 uncultured Dehalococcoidia bacterium | reverse complement strand
GGGCCATCGTCCCGGCGCAGCTCGCCTTCTGCTTCGGCATCGCCGCGGAGAACACAATCGCCGCTAGTGCCGAGCTCAACCTTGAGATCGTCCCGGTTGCCGGGAGATGCCGGGGGTGCGGTGAGCGTTTCGCGATCGAGAAGCTGGACTACTGCTGTCCCGCCTGCGAGGGCGGCGACATTGAGATCACGGGCGGCACTGAGCTTCATGTCAGGGACATCGAGGTGGTGTGAAAGGAGGACATGATGAGCGACAACGTCCACAAAGAGCTGATAGGGGCTCTGGCGATGAGGGGAGGGGCTGCACCCGCCCTCGACTGCCCCGAGCTCTACGCGCTTCTGAAGGAACTCTTCGACCCTGAAGAGGCGAAGCTTGCCTCTCAGATGCCCATGAACGCCGTCTCGACATCGGACCTCGCGTCCTCGACGGGCCGCGACCCGGTGGAGGTCGAGAGGCTGATCGATGGAATGTGCAACAAGGGCCTGGTTATCGGCAGGCCTCGCAGCGGGGTGGACGTCTACTCTCTTCTGCAGATACTCCCGGGCATCTTTGAGTACCAGTTCATGAAGGGCGAGGTCAACGACCGCACCAGGAAGCTCGCCCGCCTCTTCGAGGACTACCAGACTGTGGTGTATGACCTGGCCGACCAGGCGGTGAAACAGGGCCTAAAGATTGAAGCCTTCCCCTTCGCGCGCGTGATTACCGTGGAGGAGGAGATATCGGCCGGCATGGAGGTCCAGCCCTATGACAGGGTGTCCGGATACATAGAGAGCGCCGACCACATCGCCGTGTCCCAGTGCTACTGCCGCCACCACGGCGAACTGCTGGGCCGGGCCTGCGACAAACCCAAGGAGGTGTGCCTCACTTTCGGCCCCGGCGCCAAGTTCAATGCCGATAGGGGCTTTGGCCGGTTGATCTCAAAGGAAGAGGCCCTCCGCATACTTGACCTGGCTGAGGAGGAGGGGCTGGTGCACTGCTCCAGCAACATGGGGAAGCACGTGGACTTCGTCTGCAACTGCTGCGTGTGTCACTGCCCGATCCTCCAGACGATCAAGAGCTCCGTCATGCCCAGCGCGGGTGCCGCGTCGGGCTATGTGGTGATGGTGGAGGAGGACGACTGCATGGGATGCGGCGAATGCGTGGAGCGCTGCCAGATGGAAGCGCTGGCGCTGGATGGTGATGTCGTGACGCGCGACGCCCTGCGGTGCATAGGGTGCGGGCTCTGCGTCTCCACGTGCCCTACGGTCGCCCTGAGCATGGTGCCCCGGACGGACAGACCGCACACGCCGTGGGACCGAAAGGATTTCAACGCGGCGATGGCGGCCGCCTTCAAGATGGGCTAGCCGTCAACCCCGGCGGGCGTCGGGGAGTAGGGTGGGTTGGAGAGCACAGGCCCCAACCTCGCCCCGAGGAGCGGCTCCGCCTTTGCGCGCCCTCCCGCAGCGGGAGGGCCTGGTTGTGCCCGCTGCCCGTGTCCCACGCTTCCCGGAAGCTATGTCCGCGCGGGCGACCATTGCGCCTGTATGGGAAGCCTGCTATATTGGTCTGAGACTACGTCAATCGAGGAAGGGGTTCACATGGAATTCGAGACCATCAAGTTCGAGAAGGAAGACGGGTTTGTCCTGGTCACCTTGAACAGGCCGCAGCGGCTCAACGCGCTCAACGTCAAGATGTGGAACGAGCTGCAGCAGGCGATGGACTTGTTCGTGGCCGACAGCGAGTCCAAGGTGATCGTCTACACCGGCGCCCCGCGACCTGACGGGCGCCCCTGCTTCTGCGCCGGAGCCGACCTGAAGGAGATGTCGGGCTTCCAGAGCGAGGGCGGACAGGTCGTTACCGGCCCGGGCTGGACGCCTGTCAACCAGTTCTGGGACATGAGGAAACCCAAGACGGCGATGGTACCCACGCTGGAGAACGTGTGCTGGTGCCCCAAAATCACGATGGCTGCCATAGACGGGATCTGCACCGCCGGCGGAATCGAGCTCGCCCTCAGTTGCGACCTCATAGTGGTCTCAGAGACCGCCAAGATCAGCGACATGCACCTGAAGAACCTCGGGTGGGTCGGCGGGGCGGCGGCGAACGCCAATATGGCCTGGAGGGTCGGCGTGTCCAAGGCCCTCGAGCTCTGCCTCACCGGCGATCCCATCGACGGCAAGGAAGCCCATCGCATCGGGCTGGCCAACAGGGTGTTCCCGCCCGACCGCATGCTGGAGGGGGCCAAGGCTCTCGCCCGTCAGATCGCACAGTCCCGGCTCGCGGGCATTATCATGACCAAGGCCACCTGCCGGTCGGTTGAGGACATGGGCCGCGCCGAGTCCTGGCACTACTGCGACGATGCCTTCATGACGCTGCAGAACGAGCCCGACTCGTCGAGCTTCGGCGCGAAGGCCTGGGTCGAAGGCCGCGAGAAGTAGTCGTCCGCAGCACTACCCCGTTGACGAAGAAGGGGCGTTCCACGGAACGCCCCTTTCGTTCCCGCGATGAAAAGCGGTCGGCACGCTACCCGGCGCTGCCCGCTACTGCATCTTCCCAGGCGTAAAGTCCACCCTGCAGCGCCAGGGCGGGCGGAAAGCCTGACTCGTTGAATATCTGCGCCGCACGGACGCTGTTCTCGTCATCGGTTCAGGTGCAGTAGGCTACGATCTCATCGTAGCTCTTCAGATAGCCGAACTGGAGGTTGATCTCCTCCGGAGGCAACGGGTTCTTGTCCTTGTCCAGCATGTCCCTCAGCGGGATGGAGATGGCTCCGGGGATGTGGGACTCGTCATAGTAGCTCGTGGACCGGCAGTCTACGATCGCAATGCTGGAACCGGCATCGAGCTGCGCTTTCAGGTCATCCGCAGTGATCAGAGGTGCCTCCGGAGTGCCCGTCGGGGTCGCTCCGCCGCTGACCCCCCCGCAACTCGCTAGAAGCGATATGGCCGCGAGCAGGATGGCGATCTTCAGCAGGCCTCTGGTCTTCATCGAATCAACCCCTGGGGCTGCGCGCCCCACCGGGCGCGATTCACGATCCTTCGGACGAGCAACGGCTCGAATCGAGGGCTTACATGGTACAACAGATGCGGCCCGGCGACAACCTCCACCTGCAGAGCGACGGTCGAGGCCGCTCTCTGTGGTGCCTCCAGTCGCTCGTAGCCGAGGAGAGCAGAGAGGTCTGCGTTCCGGGGAAGTCTGGCCGGGGAGTGCCCTTCGTTCTGAGGCTGCTCTAGCGGAGATACCTGCCCTGCATCATCGCCCAATGGGTCTGTACCCTGATGTTCGACTTCAACTCCGTGGCGCCAGGCGTATGTCGTACTATGTCCTCTATCTTGTCCAGTGCTTCCGGTGAGCCGACCGTTCCCGACACGATGACGATTCCTTCGTGGGCGGTTACTTCCACCTGCGCATCGGCCATGCTGTCGTCAGCGGCAATCCTGGCCCTTACTTCGGTGCTCACCACCGCATCGTCCATCATTCTCTGCGACTCCGGGGTGGTCCTGAATTCCTCCAGCCCCGCTGCGGCGCATACCACTTCACAGGCGGCGGAAAGGCTGAAGTGGTCCAGATTGATGACAACGTCGTAGAGAGCAGGGTCCTGCCAGTCCACGTGGTAGAGGAATTTGGTCCACTTTGCCCTGTCCTCGTCCACCTTGTGGATGTAGTCGATGGCCTGCGCTCTGGTCAGCTCCTGGCGATGCATGGCAGCTCGTATGCGCAGTTCCATGTTGGCGATGACCCGCACGCGGATCACGTGAGGAATACCGCGGAGGAGGATGTGTCCTGCGTGGCCGTGATAGACGATATTGTCGTTCTTGACCGTCTTGCACAGGGCGGCCTGGATCAGAGCAAGGTAGCGAGTCCGGTCGAGGGTCAGGCGCTCGACGAGCCCGGGCTTCTCGACAAGGGCCTTGTACAGTCTCTGCTCATCCGCACCGTACTCGCTGGCGGCCTTGGTCAATACCTCCCTGGCCACGCACCGGTAACCGAGCTTCTCGGCGGCCCATTTGGCGAGCCCTTCGCCGCCGCTGAACGTGCCCCTCGATACTGTGATAATAGCCACGATATTCTCCTATGCAAGGCCTCGGGGTCTAATCGGCACCCACGGCCCAGACCGGCAGACGGACCCGCAGTTCGGAGACGACGTCCTTCACCCCGGGCGTGCTTATCGCCATAGCCCGGATCTTGTCCGCCTCCCAAATCGCTTCTACTGTGCCGGCAACGGTGACGGTCCCACCATCAGACCTGACCTCGACCTGCCGGTCCGAGATGCTCTTGTCAGCGGCGATCAGCGCTCTCAGATGGGTACTGAGCACGAGGTCGTCCAGGATTCCCCGCGACAGGGCGCTCGACTGGTATCCATCCATGCCGGCCATGTGACATATGACGCCACACGCGCCGTCAAGTCCCACGTGATCCAGATGCACGACGATGTCGTAGAGCGAAGGATCGTTCCAGTCCACACCGTAGAGGAACCTCGTCCACTTCACTCTGCCTTCGTCCACCCTGGCAATGAACCGCACTGCCTCTTCCCGGCTCAACTTCTCCCTCTCCATCGCAGCGGCTGTGCGGAACTCCATGTTGGCGATGATTCTGACCTTGAGCACGTGAGGAGCATCTTTGAGCAGGAGATGTCCCGCATTGCCATGATAGACGATGTTCTCCTCTCTTGCCTCCCGGACCAGCGCGGCCCGAATGTAGGCAAGATAGCGATTCCTCTCCCAGGTCAGGCGTTCCACGACCCCGGGCTTCTTCGTGAGCGCCTCAAGGAGCTTATCCTGCGAGACGCCGTATTCTGTCGATGCCTCCACGAGCACTTCCCTGCTGATGCAGCGGTAGCCGAGTTTCTCCGCGACGCACTCAGCTATCTTGCGTCCCCCGCTGAAAGTCCCCCTCGAGATTGTGATGATTGGCATCATCTCCTCCTTTCGCCGGCCGGTCAGGCGTCACGCGAAGCGGAATATGCGTCCTCTACTAGACTGTCTCCCGCAGATCGTCTTGAAGCGCCGCTGCCGTCGCCAGTCGAAGGCCGCCCTGCGCGGCTTCCAGCTCGGCCCTTCTGAAGGCCCGTCTTCTGTAGAACATGTTGCCCAGTATGATCGCTCCTCCGGTGGCCATGCCGATGCACATCACGACGAAGCTCGCGTTCTTCAGCAGGGATGTCGTGCCTTCGCTGATCGTCACCACTCCCAGGTCACTGAGATAGGTGGGGACGACCATGGCCCGGCTGACCACTATGATTATCATGACCGTGGCCATGACGAGCTTGACCATATAGTCCTTCACGTAGGTTGTTCCTATAGCCCCCAGCTGCACGCCGACCAGAGAACCGGAGAGAATCAGCAGCGTCATCCTGATGTCAACGAATCCTCCCAGCCCCCAGGTGATCGTGCCGGCGAGACCCATCACGAAAGCGATCACGAGCTCCGTGCCGCTGGCCAGGAGGGAAGACGCACCCAGAACGTAGATCATCCCGGGTACCCCGATGAAACCACCCACCGCGATCGTGGCCGCCAGCAGCCCCGTGCCCAGGCCAATGGGGATTGTAACCCACAGTGATATGTAACCGCCGCTCTTCAGCTTGATCATGGGCGGGAGTTTGATGCTCTGCATTCTGCTGGCGAGCCGCGTCGTCTTCTCTCCAGTGGTGGAGCGCATGGCTTTCCTCGAGTCGTAAAGCATGTATGTCCCCACCACCGACAGAATCAGCACGAAAGCCAGGCTGACATACAGGTTCGAACCCGCCTCCCCCCACGCATCCAGAATCATTTCTTGAATCTTGATCCCTATCTGCACCCCCGCTATGGCCGACGCTCCCAAGATCAGGCCCAGCTTCAGGTCAACCTGTCCGTACTTGTGGCGCTTGAAGGCACCCACCATCGCTTTGGGGAACTTGTGGCACATGTTGCTCGCCACCGCGA
>CAZNMB010000133.1:0-5918 GCA_964574095.1 uncultured Dehalococcoidia bacterium | reverse complement strand
CCATCGCGTCGAGCACCCTCCGGTCCCTGATCTCGTGGGCCAGATGCCGCATCAGCCTCGCCCGGGCGGATTCCAAGTCCATTAGTGCCACCGCTGCGGGTGCCCTGAGGGGCGCTCCCTGCGGATCGTGGTGCTCATACTGGAATATACCACAGAGAGGCCGGGCAGTCCAGGAAGCTCAGGCCTGTCGGCGGCGCTGTCGGTAGGGGCACGGCATGCCGTGCCCCTACTACTGTGTTGCGTCGCTCTTGCCTCCTACGAACCCCGCTGATATACTAGCAAGTTGTGCGCCGGGGCGCAGGGGGAGATGGAGTACGAGACGGTAATCGGGCTGGAGGTCCACGCGCAGCTTCTGACGAAGAGCAAGATGTTCTGCGGCTGCAGCGCGGACTACGCCGATGCCCCGCCCGACACGCACGTGTGCCCGGTATGCCTGGGAATGCCCGGCGTCCTGCCGGTCATCAACCGGCAGGCGATCGAGTACGCGATCATGACGGCCCTGGCACTGAACTGCACGATCGCCGAGACCACGCGGTTCGACCGCAAGAACTACCCCTACCCCGACCTGATGAAGGGGTACCAGATATCGCAGTACGATAACCCGCTGTCCCACGGCGGGTGGGTCGATATCGAGGTGGACGGCGAGACCCGGCGCGTCGGGATCACCAGGGTCCACCAGGAAGAGGACGTGGCCAAGCTCGCCCACCGCACGGACCCCAGCGGCGAGACCTACAGCCTGGTGGACGTGAACCGGGCAGGCGTGCCCCTGATGGAGATCGTCAGCGAGCCCGACATGCGCTCGCCCGAGGAGGCGCGCCAGTACCTGATCAAGCTGCGCAGCGTCCTCCAGTACCTCGGGGTGTCCACGGGCAACATGGAAGAGGGCAGCTTCCGCTGCGACGCCAACGTGAGCGTCCGGCCCGCGGGCAGCACGGGCTTGCAGGCCAAGGTCGAAGTGAAGAACATGAACAGCTTCAAGGCCGTGTTCCGCGCCCTGGAGCACGAGGTGCAGCGGCAGATCGGGGTGCTGGAGAAGGGAGGGCGGCTGGTGCAGGAGACCAGGGGCTGGGTGGAGGACAGGGGCGTCACCGTCTCCCAGAGGACGAAGGAGTACGCCCACGACTACCGCTACTTCCCCGAGCCCGATCTGCCTCCGCTTGCCGTGAGCCGGCAGATGGTCGAGGGGATAAGGTCCCGGCTGCCCGAGCTCCCCGACGTGCGCCGGGAAGCGTTGATGTCCGGGTACGGCCTCTCGCGGTACGACGCCAACCTGCTCACCGCGTCCAAGGCGGAGGCCGACTATTTCGAGGAGTGCGTCGGGCTGTTCCCCGAGGGGACAGATGCCGGGAAGAGCGCCAAGGCTGTCGCCAACTGGCTCCTGGGGGAGTACGCCCGCCTGTTCAACGCCACGGCCACCGATATCGGTGACTGCAAGGTCCGGCCCGGTCACCTCGTCGAGATGCTGGGCCTGATCGAGGAAGGAACACTGAGCACGTCGCTGGCAAAGACGGTCTTCGAGGAGATGTTCCACACGGGCAAGGCTGCTCGCCAGGTGGTCGAGGAGAAGGGCCTGGCGCAGATCAGTGACGTGCGTCACTTGGTGCAGGTTGTGAACGACGTTGTCGCGATCAACGAGGAGGCGGCGGCCGACTACAAGCAGGGTAAGGAGCAGGCGCTGAAGTTCCTGGTGGGACAGGTGATGCGCGCGACGAAGGGGCAGGCGAACCCGCAGGTCGTCGCCGGCCTGCTCAAGAAGAAACTAGGGGAGGGCCAAGCGGCAGGATAGAGATATGACACTGCTTCACGTAGCCCAGATTATCATAGCGGTGATGGTGATCGTCATCATCCTGGCCCAGGCGCGTGGGGGCGGCCTCGGCGGCATATCCGGGGGGGCGGGCGAGTCGGCGTTCAAGTCCCGGCGGGGACTGGAGAGGACCCTGTTCCGCTTCACCATAATCCTGATCGTGGTCTTCATCCTGATATCCATACTGAGTGTCAGGTTCGGGTAGCTCCCGCCGGCGCGTCGAGCTTCGACTTGAGGAGGTTGGCCCAGATGTCCAAGGTGAAGGTGTGGCTGAGGCAGGTACGAGCGCCGTTCCTGGTGCTGCCGCCGATCTCCGTGCTCGTGGGGGTGGCGGTGGCGGTCTACCAGGGGGTTGACCTCAACGGGCTGTACCTGGGGCTGGCGTTCCTGGGTGCCATGCTGGCGCACATCGCGGTCAACGTGCTAAACGAGTACTTCGACTACAAGAGCGGCGTGGACTTCAAGACGATGAAGACGCCCTTCAGCGGGGGCAGTGGTGTGCTCGTGGAGGGACTGCTTAACCCCAGGCACGTGTACATCTTCGGGCTCGCGTGCATCGCCGCGATCGTTGGGATCGGAGCCTACTTCTTCACCCAGCACGGTGCCCTCATCCTGCCGCTGGGGTTTGCGGGCATAGTGACCGTGTATTTCTACACGACGCACATCACCAGGTCGCCCCTCCTGTGCGCCATAGCTCCGGGGCTCGGCTTCGGCCCGCTCATGGTGATGGGCACATATTTCGCGCTGACCGGAACGTACAGCCTGGCGGCCGGGCTGGCGTCGCTCGTGCCGTTCTTTCTGGTCAGCAACCTGCTGCTGCTCAACCAGTTCCCGGACGTGGAGGCCGACGCCTCCGTGTCCCGGCGCCATTTCCCGATAACCCTGGGGAGGAAGGGGGCATCCGGCGTCTATGCCGCGTTTCTCGTGGGGGCCTACGTGGCCCTCGTGGCCTCGGTGATCGCCGGCGTGCTGCCGTACATGGCCCTGTTCGGGCTGCTTACGCTGCCACTGGGCTTCGGGGTTGTCGTCGGGGCGCGCAGGTACTACGACCAGATCGAGAGACTGGTGCCGGTGATGGCCAGAAACGTGCTGCTCACCCTGCTGCTGCCCCTGCTGATGGCGATCGGCATAATCGTGAGCTGAGGACCTTCCGGCGCTAGGTGTCCAGAAATGAAACGGGCTCCCCTGCGCTTGCGCAGGGGAGCCCGTCTTGCGTTCCGGCCTCGCGGCTAGCCCTGCTCGGGCAGGATCAGAGGCAGATAGGTACTCACGCTGTTGGCGCCTATGGCGAAGCCGATGCCTTCCACATCGATTGCTACCCACTTGGCCGCGACCATGCCGATCACGTCGCCCTGGAGGCTCAGGAGCGGCCCGCCGCTGTTGCCCGCGTTGATCGCGGAGTCCGTCTGAATCCAGGTGACGTTGATGCCGCCGTCGTATTCGATGCTGGAGACGAAACCGCTGGTGACCGAGATCTTCTTCTTGTCCAGAGGATACCCCAGTACCAGCACCTGCTGCCCCAGATCGACCGAGCCCACGTCGCCCATCTCGAGGTAGGGTAAGCCTGAGGCTTCGATCCGCACCAGAGCCAGGTCACGCAACTTGTCCCTCGCCACGACGACGCCATCGTAGGTCTGGCCGCTGTCCAAACGCACCGTTATCTCCTCGGCGCCGTAGATGACGTGGCTGTCGGTCAGGATCAGGCCATCGGGGTCGATGAAGAACCCCGACCCGGAGCCGAGGTCGGTCTCGATGCGCACCACGGCGCCGCGGGCATCCGCCGTCACCTGCTGTACCGTCTTGGGCTTGTGGGCACTGGCGTGGGGAATGATGACTGAGGCCTCGGTGACGTAGACGCCCTGCTTCCGCGGAGCCCACTGAGGGACAGCCTCATTGGCATCATTCTCGGTGAGACGGACCACATTCCCGCCGTCCGAGTCCATCATGTACAGCTCGGTGGTCTCATGTCCCGGCGTGTCGCGATCTGAGACGAACACGATCTTCTTGCCGTCCAGAGACCAGCAGCCATCCATGTCTGCGACCCCGTAGTTGCTGGTCAGCTGGCGCAGGTTCGTGCCGTCCGCGTTCATGACGTAGAGCTCGATGTCCCCGTCCCGTCTGGAGTCGAACAGTATCTTCTTGCCGTCGGGCGACCATACGGGCCAGGTGTCGTTTGCGGGATCAGTCGTGAGGCGCCGGGGATTGGTGCCGTCGGCGTTGATCACGTAGATGTCTCCCTGCCCGTTCAATGGTGTGAAATCGTAGGCCAGCCTCGTGCCGTCGGGCGACCATCTCGGTACGTAGACGTCTCCAGTGGAATCGCTGGAAACCTGAGTCGCGTTGCCGCCGTCCACATCCATCACGAATATCTCGTAGCTCTCCGTATCATCGGACCACCCCGCGTACGCTATTCGCTCTCCGTCCGGGGACCAGTCGGGCTCGCGTTCGTAGCCCTCTGCGGTGAGCAGGATCATCCTCTCGCCATCGTCGTTCATGGCAAGGATGACGTTCTCGTCCCGGTAGCGTACGTCGAAGGCGATACGTCTTCCGTCCGGGCTCCACGACAGGACGTATTCGAAAAGAGGGTTCTCCGTGAGCCGTTCGACGTTGGACCCGTCCAGCTCCATTGTGTAGACATCGCCCTGATCGTCCTCACGGTCGGAGATGAAGGCGATGCGGTCCGGTACTACCGTCGCGTCGGCCGCACCCGACCGTGTCATGTCGCCGTGAGTGGCCCCGGCGGTGATGGCGGACTCATAAGTGCCGGGGGCGGCGCCCGCTGTGAACAGGCCGGAGGCGCCGATGCTCCCCGCCTCGGCGTCCACGCTCCAGGTGAAGGTCAGGCCGGAGATGCGGTTGCCGTATCGGTCCGCTCCTGCGGCGACGAGCTGCTGCGTCATGCCTATCCCGATCTCCACCGGATCGGGCGCGACGACGACCTGGTCCAGCTGGCCGGGGGTGATCGTAACGGACGCAACAGCGGTCCGCAATGCCGTCCCCTGCCGGACCGCGGCCTCGATGGCGTCGGAGTAGTCGCCCGCCACCTTTCCCGCCGTGAATACGCCCGCACTGGACAGGGAGCCGGCGTCGTCGTCCATCAAGATCCAGGTGACATTCCCGGCGACGTCCATTCCCGGCACTTCGTTGCCGTACTCGTCCGCGGCGACGCATCGAAGCTGAAGGGTGCCGGCGGCCGCGAGCGTCGGCGGCGATGGAACGATCGCCACCGTCGTGACAGGCCCCGGGAGCGCCTCTATGGACAGGGTCGCTTCGTCGGTCGGCGGTGGGTCGCCCTGCCCTAAGGCCGTGAGCGTCACCGTGTGAGTGCCCGAAGCTGTGTACTCATGCTCTACAGGTTCATCCAGGGTCGTGGTGGTCAATGTGGAACCGTCGCCGAAGTCCCACCGGAACTCGCCGGCGTTGACCGACTGGTTCGTGAAAGTGACCGTAAGAGGGACCTGGCCGCTGCTCGCGCTTGCCGCGAAAGCGGCGTCCGGCAGTACTTCCGCCGGCTGGCCGCCGCCGCACGCGGGCAGCAGCAAAGCCATGGCGAATACGAGGGCCAATGCGCTGGCCAGCAGGAGCCTGATCGGTCGAGGTCCGAAGGGGTGATGGCACTGGCCCGGCACTCGTGCGTTGTCCGGCATTGCGTCCTCCTTGCGTGCGTCCGGAGCTGGCGGGAACCCTATCCGACGGTCGAGGCCAGCCGCGTGGCCCTTTCGTGCCAGACGATCCGGATCGATAGTTGAATGTAGCTTAGCAGCCGACTGCCGCTGTGTCAATCTCTGTTTCAGGTGAGGCGCGATGGCCGTCAGCCATGGGCTGCCTGAGACCAAAGTCACATACAGGGCGAGGGAGCGGGGCTAGAATTTCAGCATGAAGAGGGGGACAAGGTCCCTGAAGATCGACAAGGAGGTCTGAAATGGCTATCAGGTACAGTCTCACCAGATACAACCCGTTCCGTGGGTTGATGCCCCTGGAGAGGGAGGTGGACAGGTTCTTCGGCCACTCACCCGCGTGGTCCGACTGGCCGGTCTACGTGTGGCGGACGGCGCTGCCGGAGCAGGAGTTCTTCGCGCCGCTGGAGGTCACGGAACGCGACGGCCAGACGGTG
>CAZNMB010000132.1:0-5945 GCA_964574095.1 uncultured Dehalococcoidia bacterium | reverse complement strand
CGAGCGCGAGGAGGGCTGGCCCATGGAGCTCCTATACAGGGACTCCATGATCTTCCAGCTCTATCGCACGCCCAACATCGACCGCAAGTTCCTTGCCTCCTACCTCGTGCGCAGGAGGCTCTAGCCGCTTTGCCTGGACCATTCGGGCCCGTTCCGAAGCCCGCCTGCCGTGCAGGCGGGCTTCGCTGTACCTCGTGTCACTCCCTCTCGTTGAGAGTGAGCACGAATGATGCTACAATCTATGGCAGCGGCCCTGCGTGCGGCGCCGCCGCAGTACAAATGACGCCGGAGCTTTCGCACTATGGATGACCGTCCCCGCAAGCTGAACATCGAGATCACCACGCGGTGCAACCTCAACTGCGCCATGTGCATGAGGAACGTCTGGAAGGAGGGGTCGGGCGACATGAGCCTCGACACCTACCGAGCACTTCTGCCCGCGTTCCCCGAACTGGAGAGCGCCAACATCATCGGGATCGGCGAGCCCCTGCTGCACAACGACGTCATCGAGATGATCCGCCTCGGCTAGGCCAGCCTGCCGCCGAACGGCAGGTTCAGCCTCACGACCAACGCCACCCTGATCGACGACGAGATAGCGAGGCGACTCGTAGAATCGGGCCTGGACGACATCGTCGTCTCCATCGACGGCGCCACGCCGGAGACGTTCGACCGGATCAGGAAGGACACCACCCTGGAGAACGTACTCAGGAATGTCGGGCGCCTGAACGAGGCGAAGCGGGCTCTCCGCAGCGACCTCCCGCGGCTCGGCTTCGAGTTCGTCGCCATGAGGAGCAACGTCCATGAGCTGCCTCAGGTCGTGGACCTCGCTGCACAACACGGAGCCAGCTTTATCATCGTCACCAACCTCCTCCCTCATACTCCAGAGATGAACGAGGAGATCCTCTACGAGGCGGACTCCGACCGGGCCATCGAGATGTTTGACGAGGCGAAGGCCGAGGCCGCGCGCCGGGGCATCGACTGGGCCTTCGAAAGCCTCGATGTGGAGAACTACGCCAACGCGATGTTCGGCGTGCCCCCGCTCAAGGACAGGCTGCGCTCCACCAAGCCCGTGCGCGATAGCGTTCGCGGCTACAACGAAGACATGGAGAGCAAATTCCGCCTGCTCGACGATACCGTGGCCGGAGCGCGCTCCCGGAACGTGCTGATGAACCTCAAGAACCTGATGCAGAGGAACAGCGCTCAGCTCGAGCGCACAACTGAGATCTTCTCCCGCGCGAGCGCCACGGCCGCGGAGCACAACATCAACCTCGACCTTCCGTCGCTCATCCCCAAGACCGACAGGCAATGCGGCTTCATAACCGACGGCATAGCGTTCATCAGCTGGGACGGGTACGTCCGGCCCTGCAACAACCTGTACCACTCATACATGTGTTATGTAAACAACAGGCCGAAGAGCATTACCAGCGTGAGCTTCGGGAATGTGCTGCAGAAGGACTTCAGGGAGATCTGGGATTCGAGGGAATACAGGACGTTCCGCAAACAGGTCTGGAAATTCGACTTCGCGCCCTGCGGCGACTGCCCTCATGCGGAGGCGTGCTTCGCGCTGCTCGCTCCAGTCTTCCGCAAGGACTGCTACGGATACACTCAGCCCTGCGGCGACTGCCCCTGGGCCAGGGGTATTCTCAAGTGCATGTAGAGCCAACGCCCGCCGGGGCTGCTCAAGGCGGGCCCGCGCCAGGCTAGCGCTTCGTCCCCGCCGGATAGGGGACGTCGGCCCGATCGCCCCTGACCTCTCTGAGCACGAACTCCGTGTTGTTCTTCTCCGCCGGGATGTCAAACCTCGACTGGGTCAACTTCCAGACCCCGCGCTTCCCGCAGCGCTTGCATGTCGGCAGCAGCTCTCCCCTGCCGCGGTAGACACTGCGCTCGCCTTTCGCCGGCTTGCAGCTCGAAGCGGCGACGTGCTCCACGAACTCGTAGTCGCCGTCGATCGGCGCCCGGAGATTGCTCCTGACCTTCGTGCCGACCGGAACGTCAATCATCTTGCGCTGTTCCATTCAAAGCCCCCCTGTCTACGTTTGACTTAAGACTGCGAGTATTTTATCATAATGGCGGCGTTTTTCCAATTCCCCACCGCAAAGAGGAGTCCGAATCCATGAACTTCGAGTTCACCGACAGCGAGAAGTCCCTCCGGGAGGAGCTGCGCCGCTTTGCACAGGCGGAGCTGCCGCCGGGTTGGGTGCTCGGCGGCTATGCCGAGGAATACTGCACCGACTACAACTTCGAGGTCACCAGGCGCATATCCAAGAAGCTCGCCCAGAAGGGCTGGCTCACGATGGCCTGGCCCAAGGAGCACGGAGGCACAGGAGCTACACGGACCGAGTGCCTGCTCTACCGCGAGGAAGCTACATACAACATGCTGCCGGGCACCGACATGGGCGTCGGCGGCGTGAGCTGGATCGGCCAGTCACTGATCATCTTCGGGACCGATGAGCAGAAGAAGAAGCACCTGCCGGGCATCGCCAACGGTGAGACCTACTGGTGCACCGGCTACAGCGAGCCCGAGGCGGGATCCGACCTCGCCTCCCTCAAGTGCCGTGCTGTCCGCAAGGGGGACGGCTACGTTGTAAGCGGGCAGAAGGTGTGGACCAGCGCCGCTCACCGTGCCTCCTGGTGCTGGCTGGCGGTCAGGACCAACCCGGACGCGCCCAAGCACAAGGGCATCAGCCTTCTGCTGGTCGATCTCAAGTCGCCCGGCGTCACCGTCAACCCCCTGTCCAACCTCGCGGGCATGCCCGAGAACTCCGAGGTGTTCTACGACGACGTCCACGTCCCCGCCGACTGCCTCATCGGTGAGGAGAACCAGGGCTGGAGCTGCATCATGACCGCCCTGGCCTTCGAACGCACTGCGGGGGCCGAGCATCTGGGCCGCAGCCGGCGCATCGTGGACGACATGGTGGAATACACTCGTGAGGCGAGGCGCAACGCAAGACCTCTGAGCGATGACCCTATCGTCCGCAACAGGCTCGCCGACTATGCCATCCAGTGCGAGATAGGCCGCCTGATGTGCTACAACATCGCGTGGATGGAGGACAGGGGCCTCATCCCCGGTCACGAGGCGTCCGCGGCGAAGAACTACTGCTCCGAGCTCGGCCAGCGGCTGTCGAACGCCGCCCTGGGCATCATGGGGATGTACGGACAGCTCGCGGCCGGGCCTGCGGCTCCGCTTCGCGGCATGGCCCATACGGCCTATCTGTTCGGGGTTGGCGATACTCTCGGCGGCGGCACGTCTGAGGTCAACCGGACGATCATCGCCACAAGGGGCCTGGGCCTGCCGCGCGGATAGAGGCGGACGGCACCTTCGGGGCCGCTAGTACACCACCTTCTCTTCGATCAGCCCCGCGATCTCTTCCTTCGATCTGCCCAGCAGTTCGCCGAGAACGTAGTCGTTGTCCTGTCCCAGGAGAGGGGCATGACGCCGCACTTCACACGGCGTCTCGCTGAGCTTGAACGGTACGCCGGCGATGATGTCAACGCCCGTCGCCGGATGCTCCACCTGCAGATGCACGTCCCGCGCCTCGAAATGCGGGTCTGAGAACCTGTCCATCAGGTCCAGGCACGGTGTTGCCGCCACGCCCGCCTTCTGCAGGATATCCATGACCTCGTAGTCGCTGTGACCGACCGTCCACGCCGCCACAAGGCAGTCCAGCTCGTCCTGGTTGGCCAGCCGGTTGTACTTGTCGCTGAACCTCGTGTCCTCGCTCCACGGCGGACCGCCGACAGCGCCGCAGAACCCCTTCCACTCTTCGTCCGTCTTCACCGCGATCGACACCCACCTCCCGTCGCCCCGGCAGGGGTAGTTGTTGTGCGGCGCCATTCCCCGGGCCCGATTGCCCCTGGTGCCCACAAGACGGCCATTCATGAAGTACTCCATGAACGCCTCGCCGATCACCGAGGCACCGACCTCGATCTGGGCCATGTCGATGTACTGGCCCTTGCCCGAACGCTCCCTGTAGTAGAGCGCGGCCATCACCGCAAAGGCCCCGTGTATGGATGAGTTCACGTCGAGATACGGTGTCTGCTCCCCCAGCACGCGCTCGCCCGGGTAGCCGATGAGGCTGGAGTACCCGCACAGCGCGCCCAGCGAGGGGGCGTAGGTGACGATGTCCGACAGCGGCCCCGACTGGCCCGCCGCCGGGAGCGAGATCATGACCAGCCTCGGGTTGACCTCGCTCAGGGTCCCGTACTCCAGGCCGAGGTGCCTCAGGCCCTTGGGGGAGAAGTTGTCCACAGCTACGTCGCTGATCTTGATCAGATCGCGAATGATCTCCGCGCCCCGCGGCTGCGACATGTCAACCGTGATTCCCAGCTTGTTGCGGTTCATGCTGTGGAACACGAAGTCCGTCTCGGGACCCACGGTCGATCGCCCCGGCGTCAGGCGCGCGCTGTCCAGCCGCTTGTTCGTCTCCACCTTGATGACCTCGGCCCCCATGTCCGCCAGGACCATCCCCAGCAGGGGCCCGGCCCACACCCACGAGAAATCGACTACGCGATAGCCCTCAAGCGGATAGCCTGCCATAACCGATGCCTCTCCCGTACTCCGACTAGATGACGTTCGCCCGGCGCAACTGGACCAGTTCCTCCTTGGAGTAGCCCAGGCGACCGCAGTAGATCTCCTCGTTGTGCTCTCCCAGAGTGGGAGCGGGGGCCTTGAACCGCCACGGCGTCTCCGACAGCCGGTAGGGCGCTCCCGGATACTTGAGTGTTCCGGTATGGCGGCGGTCCATCTCGACGAAGTACCCGCGCACCTCGAAATGAGGATCGGCGGCCACCTCGGCCACGTCCCGGACCGGGGCGAACGTTATCCCCTTCTCCCGGCATATCTGAAAGATCTCGTCCTTCGTGTGGTCCAGGAGCCACGCCGTGACCAGCGCATCGAGTTCGTCGGCGTGCTCCAGCGCCATAATGATCCTGTTCTCGAACCTCGGGTCGCCCATCCACTCCGGCTTCCCCATTGCCTCCAGGAACCGCTTCCACTGGTACCCCTGGATCGCGATCAGGCACATGTACCCGTCCTTGCAGGGCAGAATGCACCACGGGTACACACTGATCGTGCGATGCCCCGCCCTGATACTCCTCCGCCCCTCGAAGACGCCCAGATGCACCCCGTGCCCGTGGTGAATCGTGGCCCATATCTCCGCCTCGGAGATGTCCACGTGCTGCCCTTTCCCCGTGGCCATCCGCGCGAACAGCGCCCCCATCGCCGCCGCCGCCGCCATCGAGCCGCCCTGGTAGTGACTCTGCCACAAAGCCGGCGCCAGCGGCTCCCGTCCCGCCTCGCCGGTGCGCATCGTCTGGCCTCCGAGACCCGCCGCATTGAGAGGATACCCCTTGTAGTCTCTGTACGGCCCTGTCTGCCCGAACGAGGTAATCGACGCCACGATCAGACGCCCGTTGACCTCTCTCAGCGACTGGTAGTCCAGCCCCATATCAGCCATCCGCTCGGGCGGGTTGTTCTCCACCAGAACATCCGCCTCCTCAAGGAGGTCTCCGAGAATCTTCCGCCCGGTCGCGGTCTTGACGTTGAGGGTCACGCCCATCTTGTTCCCGTTGAGGTACAGGAACAGCCCGCTGCGCTCGGGATGGGGAACATCGCCGGGGAAGGGGCCGTACCGGCGCGACTCGTCTCCCCCGCCCGGTTCCTCAACCTTGATCACCTCCGCCCCAAGGTCCGCCATCAGCTTCGTGCAGTAGGGTGCCGAAATGAACCCACCGTATTCGACGACCTTCAGGCCGGAAAGAGCCTGCTCAGCCAACGCTCATACCTCCGGCCGGACGCTCCGACGCCCGGCTACGACACAAAAAAGCAGCGCCCGACGAGGGCGGTGCCGTCTCATCGCAGGCGTTTCTCCCCGCGACGCTGATATTATGACCCAATCCGCTCGTGCGATCAACCCGGCGCGGTCTATCCCTATGCCCCACCGAGG
>CAZNMB010000131.1:0-5998 GCA_964574095.1 uncultured Dehalococcoidia bacterium | reverse complement strand
TCATCGGGCTTCGGCGCGAAATGCCGGCAATCGCTGCATTTGTCCTTCTGTTCTGGCGACATCGGATGCCCCCCTGCGTTATCGAACCAACGCGCCCCTTCTCCGAGGGCGCAATCACTCGTGCGGTCATTATATCATTGATTCGCCTTCAGGAACAGATCGGGATGCCGCTCCCGGCGCAGGTGCCCGGACACGCTTGACACTGCGGCGACACGCGAAGATAATCGAACCGAGACAGGGAGATGCAATGCGCAGCACATGGCGAACCCTGACCGGCGTACTCAGGATAGCCGGCATCGTGCTCGTCGCCACAGCCATCTACCAGGAGTTGAGCAAGCCACCGGCGAAGCGCGGGTGGCACGGCAAGATCGCCGATTTCGTGCCCTACGACTTCCGCCTTCCGACCACGGCACGCGTTCGTGATCGATTGTGGAATCCTGACGACCCCCGCATTCTGACGGAGCATGTCTTCGGGGTCGGCTGGGCCGTCAATTTCCACGCCCTGCTGCGGAAGCTGCGATGTGGCGGTGAAGGTCCGGACATCACCGAGCCGGACAACGACTGAGAGTCCTCGGGCAACAACCGGCCCACAGCAATGTCCTCCAAGGCACTCATTTGGGACCTCGACGGAGTCATCGCGGACACAGCTCCGTTTCACTACCGCGCGTGGCAGCGCGTGGCCGGTGATCGGGGTATCACCTTCACCGAGGCCGATTTCAGGCAGACGTTCGGCAAAAGGAACGCTGAGATCATCGCCGAGAAGTTCGGAGACGTCCGTCCCGAAGAGGCAGACGAGATTGCGAGAACGAAAGAGGAGATCTTTCGCAGAATCGCGAAGCAGAGCATCAAGCCGTTCCCCGGCGTCCTGAGCCTGCTGCTGTCCGTCAGGGCCGCCGGGTGGAGCACCGCCGTGGCATCGTCAACGCCCCCGGAGAACATCAGGCTGATTCTCGCCTCCCTGGAGATAGCCGGTCTGTTCGACGCGGTCGTGTCAAGCGCGGACGTGAAGCGAGGCAAGCCCGACCCTGAGGGCTTCCTGCTGGCGGCGGAGCGGCTGGGAGTCGCGCCCCGTGACTGCGTGGTCATTGAGGACGCCGTCGCCGGCGTAATGGCGGCAAAGAATGCCGCCATGAAGTGCGTTGCCGTGACCAACACTCATCCCGCGGAGAAGCTGGCGGAAGCCGACAAGGTCGTGGACACTCTGGAGGGGATCACGCCGGAGGCAGTGGAGTCGCTCCTGCGGCGGTAGGCCTCATCTCTTGAAGAGGCGGAAGAACCTGTCCTCGTACTCCCCGAACACTCCCCATCTGTCGAGCTCCATCTTGAGCGCCGAGGGGTCAAGCTCGCCCCTCCTGACCAGCGAGAACGCCTGCTCAATCGAGCCTCTGGCGGCGAGAGGAACGCCACTGCGGTCAATGTCCAGGAGCCCCCTCGCCCCGAGTTCCAGAGCGTTGCTGCCAACAGAGTGCCTGGTCAGGTCGAAGATGAACTTCATCAGCGAAACGTCCCACATCTCGTCCACGCCTCTGACGATTGCGGTAAGCGGGTCACCCTCTTTGTCGATCTGCTCCTCTATCCTGCGGACCACGGAGCTCATGTCAGACGAGACGATGTGCGTCTCCCTGGGCTCGTTCCGGTACCCGTAGAACAGCCCCGGCACACTGGGGCCATGCTCTCCCGCTATCATGTCGAGATACGCCCTCGCGTGCTCGCTGAAGCCCTCGACGTTCCTCAGGTACGCCGGCGTTACTACCCTTGGCCTCTCCGCCAGCACCCTGCCCTCTCTGACAACGGTTTCCTCCTCCCCCGCCGAGAACTCCCTGTAGGAAGGCTCCGTCACCAGATAGTAGTAGATGTTGGTCGTGCCGAAAGTGGCCAGCACCTGCTTCGGAGGCCGCAGCACCTCGGTGCGGCTCACGGCGTACTCGACCCTATCGTTCTCGTCACTCATGTCGTCCGACTCCGCGATGCCCGCCGCATGTTGCGATGACAGCGCTTCAAGCGTGGAACTCCACGATGTCGCCGTCCTCCAGAACGTGACCCCTCTTCACTTGCTGCCCGTCGAACTTGCCCGAGCCCCAAACCTGAGCGTACTTCATTCTGTGCCGGAAGTCCTTGTGAATGGACTCGGCCGCGTCTTCCACAGTACTGCCCTTCTTCAATATGACCGGCTCGTCGAGGTCGGCCATGCCGCCTGGAGCCTTCGTGTGCACCCTGATGATGTCCAGCGCGTCGAACACGGCCCGGCCAATCTCGGTGAGACCATCTCCTCTCTTCGCCGAGATTGCAGCAACCGGGATCTCGCCGCCGCACCTCGCCCGCAAGGCGTCGAGCCGCTGGCTGGATGCTGGCAAGTCCACCTTGCTCCCGACTACCAGAGCCCTCTTGTGAACGACACCAGGCACGAACTCCTCGGTCGTGCCACCCGCCAGCACTCTGACCTTCATTTCCTCCAGCTCCGCGAACACGGTATCAAGCCCGGCGAGGGGATCGTCATTCAGGTCCACCAGGATCAACAGGACGTCGGCGTTCCGCAGCAGGTGGGAGAACCAGGGCTTCGCATCGCGATCGGTGATCGGAGGCATGTCCAGCAGCTGGATCTGTATGTTCTCGAACCTCATCATGCCGGGCAGCGGAGACTTCGTCGCAAAGGGATAGTCGGCGACATCGGTGAACGCCTCTGTGACCGCCGACACAAGCTGCGATTTGCCCGAGTTCGGCAGGCCGACGAGCACGACCTGGCCGGCGCCCTCCTTCCTGATGTTGTAGGCGCTGCCCTTCTTGCTGACGGAGGGCCTTCTCTGGGCCTCTTCCAAGCACTTGGCTATCCTCCGCCTCAGGTCGGCGCGCAGCTTGTCCGTGCCCTTGTGTTTCGGCATGATGGCAAGCATGGTCTCCAGAGCCTCCACCTTGTCCTCCGGAGTCTTCGCTTGCCTGTAGAGCTTCTCCGCCTCGAAGTACTGAGGCGGCAGGTTTGCCGGCATGCCACCCCTCCCCGACGCGGGGCCTGCGACGGCCGCCGCAACAGATCACGGAATGCTGAGCATCTCCTGTTTGAACTCCTCAAGCAGCGTCAGGTACTGCGATTCCAACTGCACCAGCGTCCGGCGCCACTCCTGCTGGAACTGCGGCTGCGCCTCGACATTGATCCTCGCGGGGGCAGCCGCCCCGAGCTGCTGCTGCATCGCCTGGCGCATCTTCATCTCCACGTCTCTCTTGACCTGGTCGTAGGCCTGCCTCCTCTGCTGCTCTCCCTCCTGCTCATAGTGACTGAGGACGCGCCTCAGCTTGGTGTACACATTCTCCAGGGAGACCTTGTCGCGCTTCAGCTCCTTGAGTGCCTCCATCGCCCTCTTGTTGACCTTCTTCAGGTGCTCGTTTCGGGGAAGTTCTATACTGTTGACCAGTATCCCCTGGGCCCCTTCGACGACGAACTGACGAGAGCTCTGGTCATACCTGTCCAGTTCCGCAAGCAGATCACCCTCGTTTTTCATGTGCCGGGCCGCCAGCTTCTCGCCCTCGGGGACGTACTTCCACCGCTTCCGGTCCTCGTCGGATACCTCGCCCAGTCGCTCGGCCCGCTCCAGAGCCCTTTCCAGGGCGCTCTTCATGTCACTCATATGCACCTCCGTCCCCTTCACAGTAGAGTCCCGAGCCGACGCCCTCCACTCCCCGCGAGGCCATTCTATCACCCCGTCCGAGCGCAGACAACGTGCGGGTGCCGGGCCATGCCCGGGTTCGGGCGAACGTTGACAGCTTCGCGCCCGCATGCTACGCTAACACGGTGAGGACGCTGCATGTGTGATGTCCGTCCGTTCTGCGGCCTGCGCTACGACTTGCAGCGCGCAGGAGCCCCCTCCACCATAATCACCCCTCCATACGACGTAATCTCCCCGGAAGAGCGCGGGCAGTTCTACAGGGCAAACCCGTACAACGTCATCAGGATCGAGTACGGCGCGGAAGAGCCGGGAGACACGCCCGAGAGCAACAAGTACACCCGTGCGGCCGCGACGCTCGACCAGTGGCTCCGGGAGGATATCCTGGTCCGCGACCGGCGACCCGCATTCTACGTGGTGGAGCACTCCTTCACCTACCACGACGCCGGGCGCAGCCGCTGGGGGCTCATCGCGAGAGTGCGGCTGGAGGATTTCGAGAGCGGCAGGGTACATCCCCACGAGCGGACCAACAAAGCGCCCGCCGTTGACCGGCTCAACCTGCTGAGAGCCTGTCGCGCCAACATCAGCCCGGTCATGGGGCTGTTTCGCACGGAGAGCGGCGAGATGGCTGCCCGCCTGCGTGACCTGACCGGGGCCGATCCCGCGTTCAGCGCCGAGGACAGCCAGGGTGTCATCTACCGGCTGTGGGCCCTGGACGACGAGACGATTATCAGGGAGGTCTCCGGGTTCTTTGCCGACAGGGACATCTACATCGCGGACGGACACCACAGATACGAGACCGCCCTTCGCTACCGGAATGAGCGACAGGGGGCTGCATCCTCCCGCGGCGGCGACGAGCCCTTCAACTTCGTCATGATGAGCCTGATGGACTCTCAGGACCCCGGGCTCGTGATGCAGCCGACGCACCGCACGGTGACGGGACTGGAACCGGCGCGCGTCGCCGAGCTTGAGAGCAAGCTGTCGTCCTACTTCGAAGTGGGGCCTCCGATTGCGCCGATGCCCGCCGAGGCCGATACCGTGCAACACTGGCTGCACACCCTGGAACTGCGCGGGAGGGAGGGCACCGTTCTCGGGCTCTACGGCGGGCACGGGCAAGACCTCTGCCTCCTGATACTGCGACCGGACGCAGACCTGCACGGCCTGCTGTCGGCCGAGGAGTTCGGGCTGTGGAAGGACCTGGATGTGGTGCTGCTGCAGCGCATCGTCATCCAGGAAGCCCTCGGTATCTGGAGCCTGGATGACGAGACGGCCCACCTCGACTACACGCGAGACGCGGTGCTGGCGAAGCGGCGCGTGGACTCCGGCGAGCGCCAGCTCGCCTTCTTCCTCAACCCCGCTCCGATCTCCAGCATCCTGGACTCCGCAGCGGCAGGCCGAAGGCTGCCGCAGAAGTCCACGTACTTCCACCCCAAGACGCCCGCCGGCATGGTGATGTACCCGCTCTGGGACCAGAGCTGAGGGGCGCGACACAACGCCCGAGACATCGCGCACGCATCGTCCTCGAACCTTGCCAGCTTCCCCTGTGGTATACTGGCATCGGGGGGCGCTCATGGGCGACTACTCGATCCTCGTCGTGGAAGATGATCAGACCCTGCTGGGAGTCCTCCGCTACAACCTCTCCAAAGCGTCATATGCGGTAGTCACCGCGTCCGACGGCATGAAGGCCCTGGAGGTCGCCCGCGCCTCGAGGCCGGACCTGATCATCCTGGATGTCATGCTGCCCAAGCTGGACGGCTTCGAGGTGTGCCGCATACTGCGCAAGGAGTCGGACGCCCCCATACTGATGCTCACGGCCAAGATAGACGAAATCGACAGGGTTGTCGGCCTCGAGATAGGGGCCGACGACTATGTGACCAAGCCATTCAGCATGAGGGAACTGCTGGCCCGCGTGAGAGCGATGCTGCGTCGAAGCGAGATGGCGACGCGCAGAGCCGGACCTGCCGCCAGCGACGTTCCTCCATCGCCAATAGCGGCCGGGGACGTACAGGTGGATATCGCCCGTCACCGGGTCACCGTCGGCGGTTCGCCCCTCGAGTTGAGCCCCAGGGAATTCGACCTGCTCGCCTTTCTGGCCGCCAACGGAGGCCGCGTATTCAGCCGCGACGAACTCTTGGACAAGGTCTGGGGCTACGACTACGCTGGTGATACGCGCACTGTAGACGTGCACATCAGGTGGCTGCGCCAGAAGATCGAGGCGGATCCCGCCCACCCCCGGCGTCTCGTGACCGTGCGCGGTATCGGCTACAAGTTCGAGGCATAGCGATGTTTCGAAGTATCAGGTGGCGGACCGCCGCGGCCTTCGTTCTGCTGGCCATCGTAAT
>CAZNMB010000130.1:0-6026 GCA_964574095.1 uncultured Dehalococcoidia bacterium | reverse complement strand
ATCAGTATCGCCTTCAGCTTGCCGCTGGTGACCAGTCGCCGCTTCATTATGTCCGTGTCCCTGGTCAGAAGTACTCTGCCCTCGTCAAGAGCCACGCGAACGAGCCTGTTGTCATCGATGTTCTTGAAGAACAGCGTGTCGAAGCCCGCGACCCTCAACCACCGGGCCAGCTTGCCGACGTTGCAGTCGACAACGAACCTCATGGCGGCATTGTAGCACAAGCAGGTTCAGAGCCGCATCGGGGGTGGTATAATCCGATGCGGAGCCGACAGATGAAGCGCTTCGAGGTCATCGAGCACACTGCGGATGCAGGCATCGTCGCCCACGGGCGGGACCTGGGGGAAGCCTTCGCCAACGCGGCCCGCGGGATGTTCAGTCTCATAGCCGAACCCGCGCGGGGAAGGGCGGACTTCTGCCGGGAGGTCGACCTCCGCGCCTCAGACCGGGAGACGCTTCTGGTGGACTGGCTGAACGAGCTTATCTTCATATTCGAGATAGACCACGTGCTCCTCAGCAGGTTTGAGATAACAGACATCGGCGACAACCGGCTCCGCGCCCGCGTACGCGGGCACAGGATAGACCCGGCCCGTCACCATCTCAAGACAGGTGTCAAGGCGGCCACCTACCACACCCTCCGGATCGAGGAGGGAAACGGCTTCAGCATCCGGGTTATCCTGGACATGTAGGAAGCGGGGAGAGAGCGCAACCCATGAAGAGCAAGCTTGTCCGGATAGACGACTTCCGGTGGGAGATACCCAGAGACTACAAGCCCGGAATGCGAGTTCCCGGCCTGGTCTTCGCGGATGAGGCCATGATCGCCCAGGTCCGGGAAGACCCGGCGCTCGAGCAGGTAGCCAATGTCGCGTTCCTGCCGGGAATCGTGAGCAGGTCTCTCGCCATGCCCGACATACACTGGGGCTACGGGTTCCCCATCGGCGGCGTCGCGGCGACCCGGGTGGACGACGGCGTCGTGTCTCCCGGAGGCGTCGGCTTCGACATCAACTGCGGCGTGCGGCTTCTGCGCACCTCGCTGACCGAGGCGGAGGTGCGGCCGAAGATAGACAGGCTGCTCGCCGATCTGTTCGTCAACGTCCCGTCGGGACTGGGCTCCGAGGGCAGGATCAGGCTCAAAGGCAACCGGATGGACAGGCTCCTCCGCGATGGCGCCGCCTGGGCCGTCGCCGAGGGTTACGGAGAGCCGGGGGACCTCGATTTCATCGAGGAACGCGGCTGCCTCGAAGGCGCCGACCCTGACGAGGTCAGTCCGAGGGCCAAGACAAGGGGAACGCCCCAGTCGGGCACGCTCGGCTCCGGCAACCACTTCCTGGAGGTGCAAATCGTCGATGAGGTCTACGACCGGGCGACGGCGCAGGCCTTCGGCATCAGCGATAAGGGGCAGGTGCTGGTGTTGGTCCACACCGGATCGAGGGGTTTCGGCCACCAGGTGTGCGATGACTACCTCAAGGTCATGAACGGCGCGGTCGGCAAGTATGGCATCGAGCTCCCCGACCGCCAGCTCGCGTGCGCCCCGGTCAGGTCGCCCGAAGGCCGATCATACCTCGCGGCGATGGCCTGCGCCGCCAACTACGCCTGGGCCAACCGCCAGTGCATCACGCACTGGACCCGGGAGTCATTCTCCAGGGTATTCGACATCAGCCCCCGCGATCTGGCCATGACGACCGTCTACGATGTGGCGCATAATATCGCGAAGATCGAGAAGCACAGCGTGGGCGGCGAGTTGCTTTCGGTCTGCGTGCACCGCAAAGGCGCTACGAGGGCGTTTCCCGCAGGTCATCCCGAGATACCCGACGCGTACCGCGCCGTGGGCCAGCCCGTGCTGATTCCGGGAGACATGGGACGCTACTCGTACGTGGCGGTCGGCACCCGGAAAGCGATGGAGGAGACATTCGGCTCGACGTGTCACGGCGCGGGCAGGCTCAAGAGCCGCTCGGCGGCCAAGAAGGGTGTCCGTGGGGCCGATATCGTAAGCTCGCTCGCAGCCAGGGGAATAGCCGTCATGGCAGCGAGCATGTCGTCCCTGGCCGAGGAGGCGTCTGCCGCTTACAAAGACGTGGCGGACGTCGTGCGCATAACCGAGGCGGCCGGCATATCGCCAAGGGTAGTGAGAGCCCGGCCGCTCGGCGTGATCAAGGGCTAGAGTGCGCTCCGGACCTTCCTGCCGCCGGGTGCGAGCAGCCGGTTTGCGCGCCCCTTGCCAGCCCACTATAATAGCCGTGCCGCCAGCGGTCGCAGGGCGAGAAAGCATACGGGACGGGGAGCATGTCCAAGCTGATGAAGCGCCATCTCAAGGTGGGCAACTCACCCGAGGGTGACGAAGGGACGCTGGTTATTAGAATGCATCCGGAAGACATGCCCAAGGGGATAAGGTGGAACAGCTACATCCATCTCCTCGTCAGGGACGGCAAGATCACCTGCAGGGTGCGCAACAACGAGATGGCCGAGGTCCCGCATCCCCGCATTCATCAGATCAACATCAACAAGGACCTTCGGGAGGTCCTCGGCCTGCAGTCGGGCAAAGTCTACGACTTCTACGTGAGGAAGGCGTCCTTCTGGAAGGCACCGGCCTACGTGATACGGTATCATCCCAGCCGGTCCGCCCGGCGCTGGATGCTCGCCAGGGCGCTGGCGGTGCTGGCGGCAGGCATTGCCGTCGCCAGCGGGCTCCTGTACTACTTCATCGTCGCCTGACGACAGCATGCCGCCGACAGGCCGGACCGCTGTCCGAGGCACTTTCGGGGTGTCATCCCGGCACCATCATTCCCTGATGAGGGCGGCGGCTGCGCGCTTCAATGGTGCGCGGTTGACAATATGCGCGAAGTCAGCCTAGAATTGGGAATGTACGCTGTTTCCGCCCCATCCCTGGCTCTTCCGCTCCGAATATGAAGATTAACGTTGCCCAGATGCTCAAGGAACCGGTGGGCGCGGTCCGCCACGTCACGCTGAGCGAGGCCGCCGATAACGGCTTGCCGGTCCACGGCCAGTTGCAGCTCCTGCGCACGAACCGCAGCATCCTCGTGACCGGCAGGCTGGACACGACTTCAACAGAGACGTGCGGCCGCTGTCTCGAGGAATTCCAGAGCCAACTGCCCCTCGAGTTCGAGGAGGAGTTCTTCATCCTGAGAGACCCCGTCACCGGTGTCTTGCTGGAACAGCCCGGCGACCCCGGGTCGTTCACCGTGGATGAGGAGAATACGCTCGATATCGGCGAAGCGGTGCGCCAGTACCGGCTGCTTGCCGAGCCAATGAAGCCCGTGTGCCGGGAGGACTGCGCCGGCCTGTGTCCTCAATGCGGCTGCAACCTCAACCACAGCACATGCGACTGCACGCCCATTCGCCCGGATTCGCCGTTGGCACCACTGCAGAACCTGCTGTCAGGGTTGAAGCGACCGGCGGACTAGACAGAAGGGTTGGAGGAATAATGGCTCTACCCAAGAGGAAATACGCCAAGGCACGACAAGGGAAAAGGCGCAGCCACCTCCGGCTGTGCGTACCGTCCCTCGTACCCTGTAGCCAGTGTCACAACATCAAGCCCGCCCATCAGGTTTGTCCGTTCTGCGGCACCTACAGGGGAAGGGAAGTGATCAAGGAAAGCAAGCCGAAGATCACGTAGCGGTAGGTGGAGAGAGCTCATGGTTGAGCTGGAAACTCCGACGAGTGCCAAGATCGCTTGCGTCTTCCCCGGCCAGGGCTCCCAGAGAGTCGGCATGGGGTATGAACTGTACCAGCGCTCGCCCGAGGCCCGGAAGGTCTTTCTCGAAGCCGACTCAGCACTCGAGTTCCCCCTGTCCGGACTCTGCTTCGAAGGACCCGACGAGGTGCTGCGCGACACCATCAACGCTCAGCCGGCCATCCTCACGGCCAGCGTCGCCTGCTGGCGGGCCGCCGCCGAGCTTGGCGTTTCGCTGAAGCCGGCACTCGTCGCCGGACACAGTCTCGGCGAGTACACCGCACTCGTTGCCGCCGGAGTTGTCGAATTCGCGGACGCGGTGCGCCTCGTCAGAGAGCGAGGCCGCCTGATGCAGGAGGCGGGGGAGACCGTACCCGGCGGCATGGCGGCCATCATCGGCCTTGACGAGGCATCATTAGAGGAAGTCTGCCGTGAGACCGGGGCCGAGATAGCGAACTTCAACTGCTCGGGGCAGACGGTGATCAGCGGCACCAGGGAGTCACTGGCGCGGTCCATGGACTTGGCGAAGGCCCGGGGCGCGCGAAGGGTCGTGCCGCTCCAGGTCAGCGGCGCCTTTCACTCCACGCTGATGCAGCCCACCGTCGAAGGTATGGCTCTCGCAATCTCCCGGGTCGATTTCGGCAATCCCCACGTTCCAGTGGTTGCCAACAGTACCGCGAGGCCGCTCACCACCTCCGATGAGGTCAAGCAGGAGCTTCTGCAGCAGCTCTGTCACTGCGTCCAGTGGCAGCCCTCGGTGGAGTACATGCTGCAGAACGGGGTCTCCACGTTCATAGAGATCGGCCCCGGCCAGGTCCTCAGCGGCCTCATCCGGCGGATCAGCAGCGAAGCCCAGGTGATCAATATGAGCGACCCCGAGTCCATCAGAGAGGCATGTCTTCAGACAGGCCACCAGGCGTAGGGATCGCTGGATCGGAGTGTGAAATGGACCTGACACCAAGGGCCGCCGTGGTGACCGGCAGCGGTCGGGGCATCGGCCGGGAGATTGCACTCGTGCTCGCCGGGCACGGCGCGAGGCTGGTTGTCAGCGACATAGACGCGGCAACGGCAGAGAAGGTGGCAGCCGAGATCAGGGAGGGCGGCGGCGACAGCATCGCCGTCGCGGCGGATATCACAGCCCACGAGCAGGTCACGAACCTCATCGACCGGACTGTCGCCGCTTTCGGACAGGTCGATATCCTCGTCAACAACGCCGGGATCACGAGAGACACGCTGCTGATGCGCATGTCGGCGACGGACTGGGACCAGGTATTGAACACCAACCTCAAGGGTGCCTTCCTCTGCACCCAGGCGGTGGTCAGGCACATGCTGAGACAGCGCTGGGGCCGGATCATCAACATCGCCAGCGTGGTCGGCCTGATCGGGAATGCCGGACAGGCGAACTACGCCGCCGCCAAGGCCGGTCTCATCGGACTGACCAAGACGACGGCACGAGAGGTGGGCAGCCGAGGCGTGACCGCCAACGCCGTCGCCCCGGGCTTCATCGACACCGACATGACCAAGGCGCTCAGCGATGCCGCCAAGGCCGAGTTTCTGAAGCAGATCCCGCTGGGATGTGCCGGATCGACGCGAGATGTGGCCAACGCCGTGCTCTTCCTTGCGTCTGAGGAAGCCCGCTACATCACGGGTCACGTGCTCAATGTGGACGGCGGCATGGTCATGGCATGACCGCCTGCAGCTTGCGCTTGGGCTCCGGGCGTTGTAGCATTGTCCGGAGGCATGAATGGCTCATGTGAGGCGAAGCGCAAGGATCGCGGCAGTGCAGGCGCTGTTTGAGAGCGACTCGTCGGGGCATGACCCCGGAGCCTCTCTGAACTGGCTCGCCGACGAAGCTATGGTGCCCCACCCGGCTTTGCCGTACGCCGGAGAGCTGATCAAAGGCGTAATCGACAACCGGGAGCACATCGACTCGCTGATAAGGGCCCACGCTCCTTCATGGCCGATCGAGCAGCTCTCGCCCGTGGACAGGAATATCTTGAGGGTTGCAATTTTCGAGATTATGATAGACAATAGAGTACCGTTGAAGGCCGCGATCAACGAGGCGGTGGAGTTGGCCAAGACATTTGGCGGCCACAACTCGTCGAGGTTCGTCAACGGTGTGCTTGGCTCCATCAGCCAGGCGAAGGCCAACAGCAGATAACCGTAGAGAACTTGTGAATACTCCAGAAGGGGGCTAGAGGATGGCAACCGTCTTTGAGCGAGTGAGAAAGATCATTGTAGAGCAGTTGGGCGTCGAGGAGGCGGAGGTCAAGCCCAACGCTTCATTCGTCGATGATCTGAACGCTGACTCCCTCGACCTGGTTGAACTGGTCATGTC
>CAZNMB010000129.1:0-6084 GCA_964574095.1 uncultured Dehalococcoidia bacterium | reverse complement strand
AGATTAGAGATACAAGGGTGTCGGTGGTTCGAATCCACCACGGCTCACCAGCTTCGCCAAGCCAGCGCCGCCGGCGGATTCGGCAGAGAATCAAGGTGTCAAAACACTAGGTCTGTCGACACCCTGAATTTGCGCCGACCCGGTGGGGATGTCAACCGGAGCAGCCATCTCACCTCTTGGCACCCAAGAAAGAATCGCCAACTCAGTTCACCCAGTGCATCGGCCAGTACTGAGGGCCACACGTGAGATCGTGCGGCCCTTTCTCGTGGCGAAGCTACGGCTGGCAGTCAGGTGGGTTCACACAGACGAACATTCGGGGCAAATCCGGGAAGACACCGCATCTACTTGTCCGGCCTTCTGTTGTACTAGGGAACCCGCGCATCCTGTCGTACCAGGTCACGACCGTGCTGCCAGGATAGATGGCAGCGTAGACCTCACCCTTTGCCTTCCGCATTCTTGCTTCTACGCGCTTTGACAAACACAACACCAGCTAGGACAAGAAAAAGGATCGCTCCCGCCAAGGGAAGAATTACACTCAATGCGCCAGGATTTACGCTCTGGCCCTTCGCGAAGTAGAAAACGAACGCCACCATCAATGAGCACCCAATACCCAGGAGCGTCGATACTACTCCAAGGAAGAAGGCCATACCCACCTCCCTAGCAGTCAGAGGCCGGGAATCTTTGGGGCTCATTATGGTAGCCAAAGACCAAGGGCACAATCAATCACATCCTTGACCTAGCTGCAATCTTGCAGAAGCGCAATCCACAGAGAGATTCTGAACTTGATTCTCCTTACCGCAACACGGTCTTTCCACGCAGCTAGTTGGTCCTTCGTCGAAACACTCACGCCTCTCGGAGCCTGTCCGAGTAATATCTCCATTAGCTTCAATGAGGACCGCACGGCCATGTGACTTAGCTTCGAAGATTCGTCGTTCTAGATTACTCAGACACGCTCCTAGTCCCTATTGGCAGACTAGTTATATTCGGCCCCAGCCACAAGCGTAGGTGAGACCATCCTGAGAATCAGCATTACTGCCTTCATTACCCGTGTGCCTTGGCTCCGCCTCGGTTCTAGGTATCAGACCAAATCGTCCCATTTGCCCCTGCTTGATATCCCGTACCACCGGAGGCGGACTCGGTTCCTCCGAAGTCGTAGGAAAGAACTCTCGATCGACCTCGCAGAACACCTTGGTCAGCTCCGGCGTCTCTGCCTGAGTGAAGAAATCGTGGAAAACGCATCTCCTGATTGCGAAGCGGCATACGTGCTCGCTACGCTCAACGTACTCTCGGGTGTTGAATCGTGGGGCTCCCTCCCTGTCCATGAGGTCATGCCGCTGACGCCGGCCCCTGCCACCAGGATGCTTCTCTGAGAGCCCATAGTATCTTCCCCCAACGGATGCCCTGCTCTCTCATCCTCCAGCCCAAGGAATCTCGGCAGGCGCCCGATACCACCCGCAGCTGGCGCCACCAAGCCGTTCGGCCAATGCATAGTGCTGCCATGCCTGAGCCTGCCAGGAGCATTTCCCTGCGTCGTCGAAGTCGCGCCGTGAGAGGTCTTCTCTCAAGCCCGCATCAAGCACCAGTTCCTCCACGCCATCGATGGCCTCCCTCAGGCTCTTGAAAACCATGCCCCCAGCCCGTTCGCCAGCACACGCAGGCGGGCTGTCTGGTGCATTCCAGTGTTGGGGAAGAGCAGTCGCTTGAGAGCGTCCCTGGGGCGGCACGAGGCTCGCCACAACTCCCGTCGGCAGCCTCGTAGTGCTGGCTTGTACGGCCTGGGTTGTGACTGCTTCTGATCACGCACTTTTGGCCATGAGGAAAGCTTCCACCAGAGTCTTTCGGGCAGCTTTGACCTCTACAGGTACCTCTTCCAGGTAGGGCATAGGAGTATCAGCCATGGCGTTCACGATGAGTTCGGCGAGTCCAGTGTAGTGTATGTTGGCCCTCCTTTCGAGTTGATAGTACTCAATCATCTCTCGAAACTGGCTCCTGCAGTTTGAACAGGGTGCACATATGTACTTGGTGATGCCAGGATCCATGACGTCCTCGAAGGCGTCCAAGACCTGCCTAACCTTCATCCTGCCAGCGACACCGAGCCTCCAGTCCCGAAAGTTCATCGCCGACATTGTGGCGAAACCGCTGCCGCCGCCGCAGCAGTGGTTCTCCACGCCGTGCGGGGTCATTTCTCGGAACTGAGGACAGACCTCTCTCAGGATTCGTCGCTGCGGCTCGACGATCCCCGCAAGCCTGACCATCTTACAGGGGTCGTGCAAAACAACCGGAAAGTCATTTCTCTGCGGATCGAGCTTCAGCTTCCCGCTGAGCACGATGTCTTCCAAGATAGGCATACAGCTCACTCGCGGCACACTGAGTTCTCCCTGCAACATACGATCCGCGACGACGGCGGCCCTGTGAGCATGGCCGCATTCGCCGATCACTATCCTGTTCACGCCCAACTGCCTGGCTATTGTGGCATGTCTGTAGGCTACTCTGGCAAGTTGGACGTCGTCGTAGCATACCCCGTAGTTCGCGCCATCATAGCCAGCGATCTCACTGGAAAGCGTCCAGCTGAGACCGGCTTCCTCGAACAGGACCGCAAAGGCCATCGGGTTTGCCAGCTCACAACGGAATTCCTCAGCATTGTGAACAAGTAGGATGTCAACTCCCTTCTTGTCGACCGGAATCCGTATCTTCCTGCCAGTCTTCTCTAGTATCTCATCTTCCATGAAGTCGATTAGCTCGATCAGGCCGCTTGGCCTCATGCCAGTGCTGGCTCCTTCCTCCAGTTGCCGAACAGAACCTCTCTCATGCAGTTCCTTTGGTGCAAGGCCCATTTCTTGACTGAGTAGCTTGCGGATTTCGTGGGCTATCAGGCCGTTGTCGATACCGATGGGGCAAACCTGAGCACATCTGCCACACAGTGTGCATCTATAGGCCGATTCCGCCAATCTGGCAATTGTAGGCCAGTTGAGCTCAATATCGTTTCCGGAGAGCCATGAGCAGACTCTGTTTCCTCCGTTCACATGCCTCTTGTATAGCCTCCTGAATACCTCCGAGCGAAACGTGGGCCTGTAGACCTCCTGTCTGCCGCTTGCGTTGTAGACCGGGCACGCGTCGCTGCATGTCTGGCACTTCGTACAGAAATCTGTCGAGAGGCGAAGGGGCTGCAGGAAGGTCCAATTGTCCTCTCTTGTGAACAGCTTCCTTAGTCCTGCTAGGAACCTCTGGACGAGCTCGTCCTCCTCTGCCTTGCTTCGAGGCCGCGGTATCCCCACCGCCACGATACCATCGAGATTGTGTTCATACTGTTGCTGCTGGTGCTCAGTGAGCTTGCCTGGTACGAGACTGTCCATGTCGTCGCAGGGGTAGGGCAGTGGCATGATATCGGCGCCGGTCAGGGTGACAAGCGGTACATCGGGGTGCTTGCCTATGTCGCTCAGCCTGAGCCTGCCCTTTGCCTGCATCTGACTATCTCCACTGGCGGCGGACGTTCGCCGGAACCGATTCTCAAGGGGCAACGCCGCGCTTTTCATTCGTTATCAAGCCGGCGCCCGACTGGCATCGGAAGATGACTGAGGGAAAGGGCGCGAGGAATCAGAGGCCTCTAAGATAGGCATCCATGGAGGCCGCGGCTCTCTTCCCCGCGCCCATGGCGCTGATCACCGTCGCGGCACCTGTCACCACGTCTCCTCCGGCCCACACACCTGGCTTGGCAGTCTGCCCGGTCTCCTCGTCGGCAACGACCGTGCCTTTTCTGGTCGTCTCCAGGCCCTCAGTGGTAGTCGGCACCAGGGGATTGGGCGTGGTGCCCAGCGCTACCACCACGGTATCCACCTCCATGGCAAACTCGCTGCCCTTCTTGACGATGGGACGGCGCCGGCCGCTTCCGTCGGGCTCACCGAGTTCCATTTCAACGCACTCCATCCCGGTGACCCAACCCCGATCGTCGCCCTGGAAGCTCACGGGGTTGGTGAGCAGCCTGAACACAACGCCTTCCTCCTCAGCGTTCTCGACCTCCTCATGCCTTGCGGGAAGCTCAGTTCTGGAGCGGCGATATACGATGGCAACCTCCTCGCAGCCAAGCCGGAGAGCACATCTGGCAGCGTCCATGGCCACGTTCCCGCCACCGATTACAGCGAGCTTCCTGCCCACCTTGATCGGCGTGTCGTACTGGGGGAAGAGGTAGGCTTTCATTAGATTAATGCGGGTGAGGAACTCGTTCGAAGAGTAGATGCCGTTGAGGTTCTCCCCAGGAATACCAAGGAACATCGGCAATCCAGCTCCCGTGCCCAGGAAGACAGCGTCGAAGCCATCCTGCAGGAGCTCATCAACCGTGCATATCTTGCCAACAACCGAGTCGAGCTTCAGGTCCACTCCAAGCGACTTCACGTAGTCAACCTCGGCCTGGACGATGTGCTTTGGCATTCTGAACTCGGGGATGCCGTACATCAACACTCCGCCAGCTACATGGAGCGCTTCGAACATCGTGACCTCGTGGCCGCGCTTTGCCAGCTCGGCGGCCACCGTGAGCCCTGCGGGCCCCGTGCCAACGATGGCAGCTCTTCTGCCGCTTGGCGCGTCGACCTCCGGGGCACCTTGTGACTGGTTCCGCAGCTCCCAATCAGCCATGAAGCGTTCAAGACGCCCGATTGCGATGGGAGCGCCCTTCTTCGCCAGGGTGCATGCCTCTTCGCACTGGGTCTCTTGCGGACAAACTCGTCCGCAGATACCGGGCAGCGCGTTCTTGGTCTTGAGCACCCTCACAGCTGCGGGCATGTCCCCACTCCGTAGCGCCAGGATGAAGTCCGGGATATCAACGCCCACGGGACAGCCCTCAACGCAGCTGCGCTTCTTGCATTGGATGCAGCGCGATGCCTCAGCAATCGCCTGCTCCTCCGTGTATCCGAAGGCCACTTCGTCGAAGTTGCCGGCGCGTGCCTTTGCCTCTTGCTTAGGCATGGGCACACGGTTAAGATCCAATTTCGCCACGAGCTCTATCTCCGGGCGCGGCTAGGCTCCCATTCCTCCAGCGATCGCTTCTCTTCGACGAGATAGGTGCGCTGGCGGGCCATCAGCTCGTCCCAATCGACCTGATGCCCATCGAAATCGGGGCCGTCCACACACGTGAACTTGGTTTCTCCGCCAATCGAAGCTCGACAGACGCCGCACATGCCCGTGCCGTCGACCATGATTGGATTGAGGCTCACGATTGTATCCACGCCATAAGGCTGCGTTGTCAGCGAGGTGAACTTCATCATGACGGTGGGACCGATAGCGATCACGCGGTTGATGCTCTCCCCGCTCTCAAGCAGTTCCTTGAGAGGAATGGTGACCACACCCTTGCGTCCGTATGAACCATCGTCCGTGGTTACTAGCAGTTCATCGCTCACATCGCGAAGCCGGTCTTCCCAGAACACGAGTTCTCTGCAGCGGAAGCCCATAACGGAGATCACCTTGTTGCCCGCCTCCTTCATGGCCCTCGCGATCGGCACGATGGTGGCTATGGCGAAGCCTCCGGCCACGCAAACCACAGTCCCGAAGTTGTCTACGTGAGTAGGCCGCCCCAGAGGACCGGCGAAGTTCGCGATGGCCCCGCCCTCCTTCACTGTCGCCAGCTTGCGGGTCGTCTTCCCGACCTCCATGGCGACAACGGTCACGGTGCCCCTCTCGCGATTCCAATCGGCAATGGTCAGAGGTATGCGCTCTCCGGTCTCATCCACCCTGATAACCACGAACTGGCCGGCCTGTGCCTTCTTCGCCACTTCGGGGGCAGCAACCTCGAAGAGATGGATTTCGCTGGTGAGGTCCTCTCGCGTGACTATGTTGTACATATGTCTCCCGGTATGTCTGCAAGCGTCATGAGGAAGCTCCCGAGCGGGAAGCCCTCTCACGTCCTCCGTGTCTGTCCAGCACGATCTCCTAGATTCGAAGCCCGAAACCCCTCAAGTCAACTCCTGACCAGGTTGTGCTCCGCCTTCTCACCCTCTGAGCTAATCGCGGACATGGTCAAGACTCGTTCGATGAATCTGTCCCGTGGACCGGTCTGGATCTTCGGCGTCTCCGTGAGGCTGGCTACCTCCTTCG
>CAZNMB010000128.1:0-6142 GCA_964574095.1 uncultured Dehalococcoidia bacterium | reverse complement strand
CGCGGGGCGAAAGGCCGCCCCAGCAGGATCATCAAGACCTTCACCTCAAAGCCGGCTGAGCTCGAGGAGATAAACTGGAGCCTCTTCAGAAGATACCAGCTCATCAAGAGAGCGGAGACAACCTGCGAGACCTTCATGATCGATGACGCCGAACTGGTCGTTGTCGCCTTTGGAATCGCGGCCCGCATCGCCAAGGGCGCCGTCAAGAACGCCCGCGCAGAGGGCCTCAAGGTGGGCATGCTGCGTCCTGTGACCCTGTGGCCATTCCCATCGGACGAGGTCAGGGAACTGGCCGGCAAGACGAGACACTTCCTCGTCTTTGAGATGAACATGGGACAGATGCTCGAGGACGTGCAGCTTGCGCTGGAAGGCCGGGGCGAGGTCTTCTTCTACGGCAGGCCCGGCGGTGTGATCCCCACTCCCAGCGAGGTCCTCCGGGTCATCTCCCGTCACTACTATCAGAAAGGCCTGAGGTAGAGCGTTGCGAAAGGTATACAGCCGGCCCAGGTCCCTCAAGAAGGCCGCCTTCCACTACTGTCCGGGGTGCGGTCACTCCATAGTCCACCGACTGATCTGCGAAGTGATCGATGAGATGCACCTGCAGGACAGGGCCATCGGCATACCCCCGCCCGGATGCTCGGTATTCGCCTATCACTACCTCGACGTCGACATGGCCGAGTCCGCGCACGGCAGGGGTGCCGCTGTGGCCACCGGGATCAAGCGGGCCTATCCCGATGCGATCGTCTTCACTTATCAGGGCGACGGCGACCTCGCCGCCATCGGCACCGCCGAGACCATTCACGCCGCCAACAGAGGCGAGAGAATCACCGCCATCTTCATCAACAACGCTGTCTACGGGATGACCGGCGGCCAGATGGCGCCCACAACCCTGCTGGACCAGAAGACCACGACCACCCCTTACGGCCGCGACCTCGGTCTGGAGGGGTCTCCGATCAGGATCAGCGAGATGCTCGCTCTGCTCGACGGCGCTGCCTACATCGAGAGGGTTGCCGTGAACTCCCCCGCCAACATCAGGAAGGCGAAGAAGGCCATCCGCAGGGCGTTTCAGACCCAGGTGGACGGCCTCGGCTTCGCGCTCGTGGAGATACTCTCTCCCTGCCCCACCAACTGGAAGATGACACCGCTGGAATCGTGGCAATGGGTTGACAAGGAGATGACCAGGGTCTTTCCCCTCGGCGTGATAAAGGGGGGCACCGGGAGCGAACATGCTGATTAAGGCGATCTTCGCCGGCTTCGGGGGCCAGGGGGTGCTCTCAATGGGCCTCAGCCTGGCCCAGGCGGCCATGCTCGAGGGCAAGAACGTCACGTACCTGCCGTCCTACGGCGCCGAGGTCCGCGGCGGCACGGCCAACTGCACTGTGGCCATATCCGATGAGGAAATCGCCTCGCCCGTCGCCTCCGCGCCCGAGTTCGTCGTGGCCATGAACCAGCCCTCGCTCGTCCGCTTCCAGAACCAGATCCAGTCAGGAGGGGTGTTCTTCATCAATACCCCTCTCGTGCAGCCTGACATCTTGAGAGGGGACATCGACGTCATCGATGTCCCCGCCAACCGGATCGCCGAGGAGATGGGGAGTCCGAGGTCCGCTAACATGGTCATGCTGGGCGCGTTCACCAGAAAGAGCAACCTGGTGTCCCTGTCCAGCCTCGTGGACGGGTTGAAGAGCACTCTGAAGAGCAAGCAGAAGCTAATCTCCATAAACGAAAAGGCGCTGACCGCCGGCTACGAGCTGTTGTAGCCCCGCCGGCGCTTCGGGCCAGGGGTGAGTCATGAGCGTTACACAGATTTCGGTGGTCCTGGAGAATGTCCCCGGCATGCTGCTCGAGGTCAGCGAGCGCCTCGGTGCCGAGGGAATAAACATCAGGGCGATCTCGGTGGCGGACACCTCGGACAACAGTACCGTGCGCTTCGTTTCTGACGATCCCCGGAAGACGGCCAACGTGCTGAGGAGCCACGGGTACTCGGTGAGAGAGAGGGAAGTCCTTGCTGTGGAGGTCCCCGACCACCCCGGCGGGCTTCAGGCCATCCTGAAGCCACTCAAGGCGTCAGGCATCAACGTCCACTACCTCTACCCCTACCTGGGGCGCGGAGAAAGCGGCCAGCCCATAATCATCGTCGGCGTGGACAGGACCGAGGAGGCCGTGAAGCTTCTGCAGAAGAACTGGGTCCACACCTTCGGGAAAGAGATCTACTCGCTCTAGCGCGGAGCGCGAGAGCGCCCGCGCTCATCCCTCCGCGCCGGGCACATGCGCCACGGGCCGGACGCAATGTAGAGAGATGGCCTTGTTCTCGCAGGCCATGAAGCAGCAGCCGCACCCGTAGCACGCCTCAGCGTTAACCTGTGCCTTCAGCTTCTTCGATCCCGGAGCCTTGACCATCTCGATCGCGTCGAAGTTGCAGTTGTCCACGCAGTCCTGGCATCCATCGCACGCCTGCTGGTCCACCCGGGCCTCATAGCGGCTTTTGGCGAAGCCACGGTCCACGGGAAGGTCACAGTGCTCCAGCGTCTGGAAGAGGACACAGCAATCGCTGCAGCAGTTGCATATTATGCTGACCGCCGTGCTGTTCACCGCCGTCGGCACCAGGCCCGAACGGCCGGCCTCATCCATTATCTGCAACGCCTCTTCGTAGCTGATCTTCCTGCCATGGCCGCTGGCGATGTCATACTCGGCAGTCCGGTCGAAGTCGATGCATACCTGCACCGGCCGATCACAGGCCCCCACTTCCAGCTTGCAGGGACAATCGACAACCGACAGGAGCGCCTTCTCCCGCAATATCTCCCGCCAGTCCTCCCACGGCTTGAGGTCAGGGCTCTCCGCCACCGACTGCCACACGGGCACCACCCGCATCACGGCCCCTGTTGCCGTCGCATAGCCTGCCGCGTAGGTCCGGTATCCCTCGTTCAAATCGTACGCATGCCACAGCTCATAGAGCTTCTTTGGATCAGCGTAGGCCCTCCACCCTGAGATCATCGCGTCGTGGAGCTGCATCGGGGCCTTGCCGAACCTCCACTCCTTGCGGTCCTGGAAGTTGCGCGGAAACACGAGGCCCTTCCGGAACAGGTCCTCGAGGTCCTCCCGTATGTCCCCGGCATCCAGCCCGAGGCTCTCCGCAAGCTGCTCAGCGGTCAGCGCCGGGCCCGGTGCCTGGTTGAGCGATTCCAGAATCCGCGCCTGACGCGGCGAGGCGCCGTGCTCGAAGATCGGCGGCAGGTACTTGGACTCGGGAAAGCCCAGCTTCGCCGCGAGGCGGCTGTAGATCACATCCATTCCTCGGCCCTCCTATCACGACACGTCCGCTTCTCACTGCCATCTTATCACAAGGCTCGTCGCCGCTGTCAACCCAAGCCCCGCAACGGAAGTGACTTGACTGTGTCGGGCCTGGGTATTATCATCACTAACATGATGAGGTTACTGAGCTAAGCGGGCATTGGACATGAGGCTCTCCACGAAAGGGCGGTACGCGGCCCGGGCCCTTCTCGATCTGGCCCTCCACTACGGCGAAGGGCCGGTGATGGTGAAGGATATCTCGCGCAGACAGCAGCTCTCAGACCGGTACCTCCAGCAGATCCTCTCCCTGCTCAAGGCAGCCGGTTTCGTCAGAGTAGTGCGCGGCCCCCGCGGGGGATTCGTTCTGGCCAGGCCGCCGGCGGAGACAAGACTCATCGACATAGTATCCGTCATAGAAGGATCGACAGCTCCGGTGGACTGCGTTGACGAGCCTCAGGTCTGCGATCGCAGCACGGCATGTGCCACGCGCGAGGTCTGGGCGGACGTCAAGAGGGCCATCGACGGAGTCCTCGGGGCGGTGACCCTGCAGGCTCTCGCGGACAGGCAGAGGGAGATGGAACGGAGAACAACGGATGGCGAGAATAGCCGCTGACGTCACCGCGCTCGTGGGGAACACGCCTCTCGTAAAGCTCAACCGGGTCGCGCAGGGACTCGGAGCCGATGTGGCGGCCAAGCTGGAGTCCTTCAACCCCTGCAGCAGCATCAAGGACAGGATCGGGCTCTCCATGATCCGCGCCGCGGAGGAAGCCGGGCTCATCGACGCCGACACGGTCATAGTCGAACCGACCAGCGGCAACACGGGCATCGCTCTGGCTTTCGTCTGTGCCGCCAGGGGCTACCGACTGGTGCTCACGATGCCGGACACCATGTCCGTCGAGCGACGGCAGCTCCTCGCCGCCTTCGGCGCCGAGGTCGTTCTGACCCCGGGCACGGAAGGCATGCCCGGCGCGATCAGGCAGGCCCAAGCGCTGCTGCAGCGATACCCCAAAGCCTTCATGCCGCAGCAGTTCAAGAACCCGGCGAATCCGCTCATCCACAGACTCACCACAGCCGAGGAGATCTGGCGCGACACCGACGGCAGAGTCGATATCCTCGTGTCAGGCGTGGGCACCGGAGGCACGATAACCGGTATTGCCGAGGCGATCAAGCAAAGGAAGCCGCAGTTCAGGGCGATAGCCGTCGAACCCGCAGACTCGCCCGTGCTGTCCGGGGGCAGGCCCGGCCCGCACAAGATCCAGGGGATAGGGGCGGGATTCGTGCCGGAGATATTGCGATTGGACCTCATCGATGAGATAATCACGGTCGCCGGTGATGACGCGGGCACGATGGCGAGGAGGCTGGCCCGGGAAGAGGGAATACTCGCGGGCATCTCGTCCGGCGCAGCCGCGTGGGCCGCGATACAGGTCGCCCGCAGAGCGGAGAACGCGGGCCGGCTGATCGTAGTCGTGCTGCCGGACACGGGCGAGCGGTATCTCACGACATGGCTGTTCCAGGACTAGGACCGACGGCGAACAGGGGGACAGAGCCTTGTTTCGGACCATTCGCGAGGACATAAACGCAGCCCTGGCGCGCGATCCCGCCGCCAGGAACAGGCTGGAGATAGTGCTGTTCTATCCCGGCGTCCATGCCCTCCTCTTGCACCGCATGGCGCATTTCCTCTGGAAGCACCGGCTCCGCCTTATGGCGCGCTTCGTCTCTCACACCGCCCGTTTCCTGACCGCCATCGAGATCCATCCCGGCGCCGTCATCGGCCGCCGGTTCTTCATCGACCACGGGGCCGGTGTCGTCATCGGAGAGACCGCGGAGATCGGCGATGACGTGCTCATGTACCAGGGCGTGGTCCTCGGCGGCACATCGTTGGAGAAGACGAAGCGCCACCCCACGATAGGGAACAACGTCGTTATCGGGTCCGCGGCGATCCTTCTCGGCGCCATCACAGTTGGCGCCGGCTCCAGGATCGGCGCCAACTCCGTCGTCGTCAGGTCCGTCCCCGAGGGTTCGGTCGTCGTCGGCGTCCCGGGGAGAATCGTCGGCGGCCGCCAGGGCTCGGTGATGGACCTGGAGCACGGCCGCCTTCCGGACCCGTTCAGCGAGGCCGTAAGGCTCATCCTTGAGGAACAGGTCAGATTGGGCGAACGCCTGAGCAGGCTCGAGGGGGCCTCCGGCGTGGCGACCGCACCGGACGACCTGGCCCAGAGGATAGTCGAGATCGAGAAGGCCTTCGCCAATGGCGACGCAATCGATGACGAATACCGTCAGGCGTGAGACAGCCGGGGGCCGCTCCGCCGCGCCAATCCGCGGCCCGGAAAGCGCTTCAGCCAGTGATCGCGAGAGAAGGCATGACGCCAAACACGGACACCGCAACCGCGGGCCGCACTCACAGGCTGGACTACGTCCGGCACGCGCCTGAGATCGACTGGCGGCAAGCGCGTTTGATCACAGCCGGCGTGGATGTCGGCTCGGCCACCTCGCAGGCCGTGGTCCTGGCCGACAGGCGTATTCTCGGCTACAGCAGCGTCTGGTCGGGGGCGGGCTCCCCGGACAGCGCCTCCGAGGCCCTGGGACCGGTACTCCGCCTCATCGGCATCGAGCCCAACGATATCCGCCTTGCCGTCGGCACCGGCTGCGGTGAAGCGTACCCCGCCATCGTCAGCCGCACCGTGAGCGAGATTGCCTGTCACGCCCGGGGGGCACATCACGCCGTCAAGCCCCCGGTGAGGACCGTGCTCGCCATGGGAGGCCGGGACTGTACGGTCATACGCTGCAAAGACACGGGAGCAGTCGCGTCCTTCCTGGCCAACGCCTGCCGGCCCTCGGTCTGCCGGGAGAACCT
>CAZNMB010000127.1:0-6152 GCA_964574095.1 uncultured Dehalococcoidia bacterium | reverse complement strand
CTACTCCCCAAATCCCTTGTCAAGCCTGGTTTGCACCTGTTCGCCGAACCTGCCCGCCGCGGTTGAGGCATCGCCGTCCACCCTCGAAACGCCACTCACCTCTTCCAGTGATGCTTCGTCACGTACCTGACCATCTGGCCGAACTTCCTGTCCTTCTGGCGCTTCTCGGCGTATGTCATCTCATAGTGCTCGGACTCCCTGGCCAGCTTCAGATAGCTCTGATAGCGCCCATTGCTCAGCTCGCCGTTCCGCAGCGCCGCGAGCACTGAACAGCCGTCCTCACCGGTGTGGGTGCAGTCGTTGAAGCGGCAACCTTCGGCAAGGCGCGCGATCTCAGCGAAGCCCTCGTCGATCGAGGCCCTCGGGGCGGCGATGCCCAGCTCTCTCATACCGGGGGTGTCTATGATCATAGCCCCTCCGCCGAGTACCACCAGTTGCCGGCGTGCTGTCGTATGTCTTCCCTTTCCGTCCTTCTCGCGGACGGTGTTCGTTGCGAATGCCTCGCGGCCAACGAGCTGGTTCAGAAGCGTTGTCTTGCCCACTCCCGAAGACCCGAGAAGGCAGTAGCTCTTGCGGGGTTCCAGCGCCTCCCGCACATGCTCCAGCCCAGAGCCGGTCCTGTTGCTGAACGCTATGATCTCGCAGTTGACGCCTCCTCGCTTCATCCCCGCAACCATGTGGTCCAGGTTCTCCTGACTGACCAGATCGCTTTTGCTCAGGAGGACCGCGGGCGTCACGTGGCCGTCATGCACCATCACCAGGTACCGCTCCAGACGGCGCTGGTTGAGATTGGAGTCGCATGACTGGACGATGAACGCAACGTCGATGTTCGATGCCATGACCTGGTAGTCTACCTTCCTGCCGGCCGTCTTCCGCCTCAATACCGATCTCCGTGGCAGAACGTCATCTATGATGGCAAGCGTGTCGGAGTTGTGGTAGTGCACCAGTACCCAGTCACCGACTACCGGCAGATCGCCGCTCTCCTCAGCGGAGAACGCGAACCTGCCCGAAAGCGCGGCCAAGACCTCGGCATCCTCGTTCCTCACGAGGAAGCTGTCTCTGCCGACAGCAGACACGCGGGCCACTCTATGGTCCCGTCTGCCGGACTCTCTCAGCCGCTGCTGGAACCACTCGCTGAATCCAAGATCGGACAGTTCCATGCACCATATTCTGCCCGCTTGCGGGGGCAGCCGCAAGTCCCAGTTGGCCCGGTGCTCGGGCTCACTCGTCTGTCTCCTCCGAAGCGGGCCAGCACCATATCATGTAGTGATGGCACGATGCCGCGCCCGGTGCCTGCACCAGCCGCCTTCGCGTGACATAACGATTGCGCCGCGCCGGGCAGCCGTGTAGTATCTCGGACATCCCCGATCCCGGCCAGGGAGGTCAGCGTGCTCACAAGATACGACGAGATGTTGTGCCACCAGGTGGTGTCCACCTTCGACCACCCCGCGACCAGCGCCCGCGAGTGGACGGAGAGAATCTGGTTCAGCGTCCACGACACTTCGGGCGCATTCCACCTGGTGTCCGGCTTCGGCTACTATCCCAATCGCAACGTGATGGATGCCTACGGCCTGGTCGCGCTCGACGGCAGGACCCTCCACGCCGTCAGGGCCTCCCGCGAGCTGCGGCCGCAGATCGACGAGATCAGGGTCGGGCCGTTCTCCTACGAGGTCGTCGAGCCCCTGCGGAAGGTGCGCTGCTCTCTGGACGACAACGAGCACGGGCTGAGCTACGACCTCACCTTCGAGGGGAGGATGCCCCCCTTCGAGGAGTCGCCCCAGTACGCGCGCAGCCGGGGCCGGCTGATGGAGAACATCATCCGCTATCTGCAGCTCGGGCGGGCCGCGGGCCGGCTGACCGTCGAGGGCCGGGCCTACGAGATCGGCGGCGAGAGCTGCCTGGCGGAGCGGGACCACTCCTGGGGGATCAGGCGCGAGAGCGGCATTCCGGAGACCGGCGTCCAGATGCCGGAGTTTCCCGTGACGTTCCTGTTCAACCTGGCCGTCATGCAGTTCGACAAGTGGGGGGCCTCCTACCAGCTCAGGGAGGACGAGGGAAGGGGATACCGCTACTTCAGCGGCGGCGTCGGCTATACCTATGGGGACGGCAGGGACCGGCTCGAGCTGGTGAACGTGGAGCACGACTTCCAGTTCCACCCCGACAGCCGGCGGATGAAGTCGGGACGAGTGACGCTGGTCGCCGCCGACGGCACCCGGTTCGAGGTGACGATGCGCGCCCTGAGCGTGGCATATCTGAAGTGCGGCGGCTACTTCGGCTTCCGGGGCTTCACCCACGGCCTCTGGCTGGGGCCGGACTTCATCGACGGCCTCAAGCTTGACATAACCGACCCGGACACGGTGAACGAGGCCTCTTTCCTGGACGACGTGATGTGCGAGTTCCGCTGCGGGGACGATGTCGGCTACGGGATCGTCGAGCTGGTCATCCCCGGCAGCTATCCCAGGTACGGCTTCTAAGGAGGGCAGGACCCATGTTTACGCAGGAACTCGATCTGGCGATGCTCGAGGCGAGGTTGGCCGGGTGGCTCCGGGGCAGGGTCTCCGGGACGAAGGAGGTGTTGGTGTCGGGCCTGAAGCGGGCGTCCGCCGGGTTCTCCAACGAGACTTTCTTCTTTGAGGCGGCCTGGAAGGACCGGGAGGGGGACAAGGAGGAGACGATGGTGCTCCGCCGCCAGCCCCAGGATGTCACGCTGTTCCCTGACTACGACCTGCGAAAGCAGTTCCGCATCATGGAGCGACTCGTGAAGACGGACGTGCCGGTGCCGCGAATGTACTGGTTCGAGGGCGACACTGGAGTGCTCGGCAGCCCGTTCTACCTCATGAGCAAGATCGACGGCGAGATCGCCCCCGAGATTCCGCCGTACCATTCCTTCGGTCTCTTCTACGACGCCACCCCCGAACGCAGAAGGAAGCTCTGCCTCAGCGGACTCGAGGCCGCCGCCCGGGTCCACGCCCTCGACTGGGAGCGCCTGGGGCTTTCCTTCCTCGGCGTGCCCCGGCCCGGCACCACGGACGCCATCGACCGGGACCTGGACTACTACGAGAACTTCCTCAACTGGGCCCGGGAGGAGGAGCAGCCTCTTCTGCAGGCGGGGCTGGACTATCTCCGGGGGAACAAATTCCCCTCCAAACGGACGGCCCTCTGCTGGGGCGACTGCCGCATGGGCAACATGATCTTCGACGACAACGACGAAGTAGCCGGCGTGTTAGACTGGGAGATGGCGTACCTCGGCAACCCCGAGGCGGACCTGGGCTGGTTCCTGTTCATGGACTGGCAGCACAGCGTGGGCTACGGCATACCCCGGCTCGAGGGCTTCCCCAGCCCGGAGGAGGTCACGGCCCACTGGGAGAAGCTGACCGGCTGGCAGGTGGAGAACATCTTCTACCACGAGGTGCTGGCGGCATTCAAATTCGGCGTCCTCATGGTGAAAGTCGTCAAGAACATGAAGGCGAACAACGCCCCGATCCTCGCGGACATGGATACGAACAACGCCGCGACGCAGAGGCTGGCCGCCCTGCTGGAGCTGCCCCCTCCGGGGGCGCAGCGGCAGTCAACGGACATCAACGAGATCACGGCGGTCATCCAGACACACCTCACCGGACCCGGCGGCTATAGCTGGTACCTGGTGAGCGAGCGGGGCAAGGGGACCCGCCACGAGGGGACGGCGGCGGACCCGGCGGCGGCCACGACGATGTCCCTCGAGACGTGGCAGAAGATCCAGAGCGGCGAGCTGAACCGCGTCGAGGCGTTCATGGGCGGGCTCATCCAGGTCGAAGGGGACATGACGCTGCTGATGCAGCTCGAGGACACGCTCAACAGGTTCGCGGGGCCGCCCCCTCAGGGTTGAGGCCATGAAGGTCCTCGTTACTAACGACGACGGAGTCAACGCCCCCGGCCTGTGGGCGCTCGCCCGGGAGATCAAGCAGGCGGCGGACGTGCTCGTCGTCGCCCCGGACCGGGAGCAGACGGGGGTAGGTACGTCGATCACCCTGCACCAGCCCCTGCGGGTGAGGGCGGCCAAATCCGCCGTCGCCGGCGTCGAGGCCTACTCCATCGAAGGCACCCCCGCGGACAGCGTCATCGTCGGCACGAGGATGCTGTGGCCGGACGCCGTGGACCTTGTCGTCTCCGGCATCAACGAGGGGCCGAACCTGGGCCGCGACGTGCTCGTGTCGGGGACCGTGGGCGCGGCCCTCCAGGCGCACAACTGCGGGCTGCCGGCGATAGCCCTGTCCGTCGCCGCCATCGCCGATATTCACTTCGAGGTCGCCGCCGGCCTCGCCGCCCTGCTCGCGCGGCAGTTCGCCGCGGGCAGGCTGCCGCCGAGCGCCGCGCTCAACGTGAACCTGCCCAACCTGCCGCTGGCGGAAATCGAGGGAATCGACATCACGCGGCTCGGCGACAGCGGCTACACGCAGGGGTTCGAGGTGAACAGGGTCGTGGGCAGCTACGACCCCCGGCGAATGTACTGCTGGATCATTCCCGGGGCGACGGAGCTGAAAGAGGATCACGGAACGGATATCTGGGCGGTGCAGCGGCGCCGGATCTCGATCACGCCCATTCACAACAGACTGACCAGCCATGAGGAGCCGGGTATGCTGCCGGACGTGTGCTCCTGGCTGTCCCAGTCGCTGTCATCGGGCGCTCTTCCCGTATCGGACCACCTGAGGCCCTGACTTCGGTAGCCCCGCGCCCTAGGCGAGGACCCCCGCCCCGATAAGCCCGGCGAACTCCTCGTCCCCCATGCCCAGGATCTCCTTGCACACGTACTCCGTATGCTCGCCGAAGGACGGGAAGGGCCCCTGCGGCTGCGACTGGGTTTTTGAGAGCCGGTACGGCGGCCTCTCCGTGAGATGCTTGCCCATCTCGGCGTGCTCCATCTCCACGAAGTGCCCGCGGTGCCGGAGCTGCGGGTCCTTGTCAACCAGGTCCTCGCCCGTCTGCACCACCCCCGCGGCCACCCCGACCGCCTGCAGCCGGGCCATGACCTCTTCAGCGGTGAGGCCGCGCGTCCACCGGCCGATGCGCTCGTCCAGCTCCCCGATGTTCTCCGTCCGGTGCAGCAGGGTGTCGAACTTGGGAGACTTCGTCCACTCCGGACTGCCCATGGCCTTGCACAGAGCCTCCCACTCCCCGTCGCTGAACACGGCGATGGCGCACCATCTCTCCTCGCCTTTGCAGGGATAGACGCCGTGGGGCGCGGCGCCGGGATTGCGGTTGCCCATGCGGTTCTGCACCCGCCCGTTGACCGTGTAGTCCATGACGACCGGAGAGGCGAAATGAACGCTCGCTTCCAGCATGGCGAGATCGATGTACTGCCCCTCGCCGGTGCGGCGCCGGAAGTCGAGAGCACCCATCAGGGCGACGAGGACATACCACGGCGCGATGTAGTCGGTGTACGCCGCGACCGGCAGAGACGGTGGCCGGTCGGGCCAGCCCAGGAGCTGGACGAAGCCGTTGGTCGCCTGCAGGACCTGGCCAAAGGAAGGCTGGCCGGAGTGGGGCCCGTACTGGCCGACCATGCTCATGCTGAGCATGATGATGTCCGGCTTGACCTGCTTCAGCTTGTCATAGTCCAGCCCCAGCCTGCCCATCACGCCGGGGCCGAACGTCTCGAGCACGATGTCGGCCCTCTCCACCAGCTTCTTCACCACGTCGACCCCCCGGGGCTCGCGGAGGTTTATGTTCATGCTGTACTTGCTGGAGTTGTAGTTGGCGAAGACACCGCTGCCGTTCAGCCCCATCGCCCCGGGCGCGAAGGGGGTCATCAACCTGGTGCCGTCGGGCCGGGCCGCCGATTCGATCTTGATGATCTCGGCCCCGTGGTCGCCGAGGTACTTCGTCACCATGGGCCCGGTGAAGACCCAGGAGAAGTCCACAACCTTCAGACCCTCCAGCGGACGCTTTGTCTTCTTCATCTCGATTCCCCTCTCAGTGGCAAGATCAGATGACGTTCTCCCGCTTCAGCATGGAGAGCTCGTCCGCGGTGAGCCCCAGCTCACCGGTGTAGATCTCCTCGTTGTGCTCCCCGATAAGGGGGGCCCTGTTCCCCTTCTTCCACGCCGTGCCGGTTGACTTGAAGTAGGGGCCGGGGTAGGAGATCGACTCGCCCAGCTCGGGGTGCTCCACCTGTA
>CAZNMB010000126.1:0-6167 GCA_964574095.1 uncultured Dehalococcoidia bacterium | reverse complement strand
TCTCGCAGGCCGTGATTTCCGTGCCGGCCTACTTCAACGAGAGCCAGCGGCTGGCGACCAAAGTCGACGGAGAGATCGCGGGGCTCGATGTTCTCAGGATCATCAACGAGCCCACGGCGGCCGCGCTCGCCTACGGGCTCGACAAGAAGGACGACGAGACCATCGCCGTGTACGACCTGGGTGGAGGCACCTTTGACATATCCATCCTGGAACTCGGCGAGGGTACCTTCCACGTGAAGTCCACGAGCGGCGACACCCACCTTGGCGGTGATGACTTCGACCAGAGGATCATCAACTGGGTGGCCGACGAGTTCAAGCGGGAGCAGGGCATCGACCTGAGACAGGACAGGATGGCGCTGCAGCGCCTCAAGGAGGCGGCCGAGAAGGCAAAGTGCGAGCTCTCCACCACAATGCAGACGGAGATAAACCTGCCTTTCATCACGGCTGACTCCGGCGGCCCCAAGCACCTCGCGCTGACCCTGACGAGGGCCAAGCTCGAGCAGCTCGTCGCCGACCTCATCGAGAAGACCGTCGGGCCGGTGAAGCAGGCCCTCGCCGACGCAGGCATCGAGCCCAAGGGGGTTAACGAGGTCGTCCTCGTCGGCGGGCAGACCAGAATGCCTGCAGTAGTCGAGAAGGTGAAGCAGCTCTTCGGGAGGGAGCCGCACAAGGGCGTGAACCCTGACGAGGTAGTCGCTGTGGGCGCCGCCATCCAGGGCGGAGTGCTCAAGGGTGACGTGAAAGACGTGCTGCTCCTCGACGTGACTCCACTCACGCTGGGGATCGAGACGCTGGGCGGAGTGATGACGACGCTCATCCCCAGAAACACCACCATACCGACGCAGAAGAGCGAGACGTTCACGACGGCGTCCGACAGCCAGGCCGGCGTGGACGTCCACGTGCTGCAGGGTGAGAGGCCGATGGCCCGCGAGAACAAGACGATCGGGCGCTTCATGCTGGACGGCATCATGCCGGCGCCGAGAGGCGTGCCGCAGATCGAGGTCAAGTTCGACATCGACGCCAACGGCATCCTCAACGTCTCGGCGCACGACAAGGGTACCGGCAGAGAGCAGAAGATAGCCATAACCGCAAGCTCGGGCCTGTCCAAGAGCGAGATCGACCGCATGGTGCACGAGGCGGAGCTCCACGCCGGCGAGGATGCCAGGACGCGTGAAGAGGTGGAGACCAGGAACCATGCAGACAACCTCGCCTACCAGACTGAGAAGACCCTGCGCGAGGTCGGCGACAGGCTCCCACCGGACCTCCGAAGCGAGGCCGAGGGCAAGGTGGCGGCAGTCCGATCGGCCATACAGGGCGGGGACAGCAGCCAGCTCAAGCGCGCCATGGAGGAACTGAACGCCACCATGCAGCGTATCGGGCAGGAGGTCTACAGTCACGCCGGCGCTGGGGCATCCCGGGACGGCGGTCACCACGGCGATGACGGCGGCGGAACGGTGGAGGGAGAGTTCCGAGAGGTGTAGCCCGCCGGCCGGATCATCGAATGCGGGGGCAGGGTCCTTCCTGCCCCCGCATCACGTAGCCCGACAGCGTCGACTCAGGGTCTCGCCTGGCGTCCTGTCAGCTTCTTCCACCAGGATGCCTGCTCGTCGGCATCCTGTTTCCGCCCGACATATGCCTGACACTCAGGGCAGAAACCCGCCGAGTTCAACGTCCCCACCACGAAGCGCCTGCCGCAACAGAAGCAGTGCATGCCCGCAGGCTGCTCATCCAACTCCAGACCCAGTCCGGCGACAACGCCTCCGGGGCTCGAGGACAAGCCCCCATCCGCACGGGCGGTGGCAAGCGCGTTGAGCTTCCTCACGACCCCCTCGGGCATCAGCCAGCCATATCCGTGCAGCGAGAGATCGCGCAGCAGCCTGACGAAATGCTCATCCGTCCACGACGGCGTCCCCTGCCGGGCAAGTCCCTCGGGGCCCACCGGCGTGTGCAGCGTCAGGAAGCTGTCTAGGTAGGGAGCCGCCGCCTCGGCCCAGTTGATCTCGGTGGGGAACTCGTATCCCCAGTCGAACTCCCAGAGCCGCAGTGTCGCGTCATGACCTCCCGACAGCGCGTACCTGCCATCCGGAGACCAGGCGACGCATCCCACCCAGTCGTCGTGTCCCTTCATGACATGCAGACACTCACCCGTTCTCAGATCCCAGAGCCGCAGCGTCCTGTCGTGGCCTCCCGACAATGCGAATCTGCCATCGGGCGAGATCGCCACACACCTGACCCAGTCTTCATGGCCCCTCAGCACCTCCACGCAGGAGCCGCTGCGGAGATCCCAGAGTCGCAGCGTGCAATCCAGGCCACCCGAAAGCGCGTATCTGCCGTCGGCTGAGATCGCCACGGAGCTTATCCAGCTCTCGTGGCCTTCAAGAGCGTGCAGGCGCGCCGAAGACTCCAGGTCCCAGAGATACGCGACCGCGTCATCGCCGCTCACGAGCGCAAGGTTCCCGCCGGGAGAGACGGCCAGAGCGCGAACCCCGCTTCGCAGCCCCTCGATGGCGCCGCGGCTCTGGCCCGTCTTCATGTCCCAGAGTCGAAGAGTCCTGTCGTCGCCTCCCGAGAGCGCGAATCTCCCGTCGGCGGATATGGCCACACAGCTCACCCAGCCTTCATGGCGCCCGAGGACGCCCAGGCTTTCCCTCGCCCTCAGGTCCCACAGGCGCAGTGTCCCGTCGTGGCTGCCCGACAGGGCAAGCTCTCCCACCGGCGAGACAGCTAGGGAGCTGACGCCGTCTTCGTGGCCCTCCAACACGCAAACAACATCGCCTTCACTGAGGGCCCACACCCGCACGGTCCGGTCATCGCCGCCCGAGACAGCCTTCCTCCCGTCCGTGCAAACGGCAGCGCAGTTCACCCAGTCCCCGTGTCCTCTGAGAACGCCTTTGAGCCAGCACGAGTGGAACGATTTCCTCACGCCCTTGAGGCCAATCTCGTGCCACAGGTCCATCACCTCGGGATGGTGCTCGTAGCCGGGAAAAGCACGGGCACGGTGCACGTACTCGGCGGCTCCCCTCCAGTTCCTGCCTCTCATGCACTCCACCACCCTCTCCTTGAGCACCGAGAAGTCGGTCTTGTGGATCAGCGCCGCTTCATCCCTGGCCGCCTCTCCCGCGACCAGCGGCAGCCTGAGCGGCTGCGGGTCCCCCAGATACCACAGCGCCAACTCGTTGTCGTCTCTCCCCGAGAGGACAAACCTGCCGTCCGGAGAGAGGGCCAGGCAGCCGACGGAGCGACTCTGCCGGTCGATGGTGCGCATGCACGCTCCGGTGGACAGGTCCCACAGGCGCAGCGTCTTGTCGGCGCCCTGGGAGACCGCGAACCGATCGGTCCCCGAGAGCACCACACCACCGACCCCGTCCTCGTGCGCCTTGAGCGTCATGGAGCACTCTCCGGAATCGAGGGCCCAGCGGCGCAAGCTCTTGTCGTCGCTTCCGGACACCGCGGTCTTTCCGTCGGACGACACGGCCACGCACCTCACCGCTCGCTCATGCCCCTTGAGCGTTTGCAGGCACTCACCTGTCGTCAGGTCCCAATAGCGCAAGGTCCTGTCATCACTCCCCGAGACCGCGCGGCCGCCGGCGGACGAGACCGCCACGCACCTCACGGACCGCTCGTGACCCTTCATTGCACGCAGGCACTCGCCGGTGCCCAGGTCCCACAGGCGCACTATCCTGTCGTCTCCTCCGGACACGCCGAATCTCCCATCCGGCGAGACGGCGACGCTGTTCACGGCGCGCTCATGCCCCTTGAGCGTAAGCAGGCACGCCCCCGTCGCCAGGTCCCAGTAGCGCAGCGTCCTGTCATCGCTGCCGGACAGGGCAAACCTGCCGTCCAGAGAAAGAGCGACACACCTGACGGCACGCTCGTGCCCTTTGTAGGTACGAAGGCACTCGCCCGTGATGAGGTCCCAGTAGCGGAGGCTCCTGTCCTCTCCACCGGACACCGCGTACCTGCTCTGCGCGCATATGGCGGCCGAGGTGGCGACATCTTCGTGCCCTTTCAGCGTGAGCAGGATGTGGGGCCAGACGTCTCTCGCCTTCTCCACCTCCTCAAGCGCCGCCTTCACCTTCCCGTCCGCCGACGCGATCTTGAGGGCCTCGTTCAGCACGGACTCGGCGCCGCCCGGGTCCTTCCTGGCGATGTGCGCCAGCCCCAGCAGGTACATCGGGCGCCACTCGCCCGCATGAGATTCCGCCTTCATCTCCAGCCACCTGACAACCTCACGGTCGCTCATCCGGCCCCTCTCCCAGAGGAGCAGCGTGTGGTTGTAGCCGGACTCAAGGTGCGACGGATCGCCCCTCACGGCATCCTCGATCGCCCCCAGGGCCTCGTCCTTCCGGTCGATGTCGAACAGCGAGATGCCTCTCCTGTTCAGGTCGGCGATTCGCAGAGAGCCGTTCTCCACACCCCTTCGCGGGTAGGGACCGCCCGCCAGCTCGGGGTACATCTCACGAAGCCTGTCGCCCAGCACGCCGAAGCTCTCCGGGCGCTCGTTCTGGTCAGTGCTGAGACACTCGCCGATGAGGGCACTCAGGAGCGGCGGAACCTGCGCCTGCTGTCGAGGAGCCGCCGCACCCCCGCCGGCACTACTCTCCTCCGCGCTGTCGTCAGCCTCCCCGGGACCCTCGCCGATCAACTCCTGCAGGATCGCGCCGAAGGAGAAGATGTCCGCCTCCCGCGTGGGGCTGCCAGACAGACCCCATCGCTCAGGAGCAACGTATCGAAGCGCTCTCAGCAGGGCATCCGCATCCCCGGCGAACTCCTCGACACTCCCCAGGCCGAAGTCGGCGACTTTCAGGCTTCCCTCGCGGGTGAAGAGGCAGTTCTCGGGCTTGAGGTCGCCGTGGAGCACACCCCGCCCGTGGGCGTGGGCCATCGCCGCACAGATCTGGATCGCGTAGTCCAGGGCGTCTTTGAAGGCCACGCCGCCGGCCAGCCTCTCCCTGAGGCTGCCGCCCGCCGCATGTTCCATGAAGATGCGCGGCGTCCCCGCGATGTCGCGCACGTAGAAACATGTGACGACGCCGGGATGGAGGCCCAACTCCGCCCACCGGCGAGCGCCGTCGAGGCAGGCACTCAGGTACTGCCTGCTGGCGACGGTAGCCTCGCTCGGGCACTTCACGGCCAGGTCCCGGCGCCAGCTCAGGTGATGGACTCTATAGACCGTGCCGAAGTTGCCGGTGCCGATGACGCCGCGGATATCGTAAAGCCCGTGGATGACATCGCCCTCTTTCCAGAAGGGCGCTTGGGAGGCTTCCGAGGTGCTCAAGACGAGTCAATTCTAGCAGAAACGAGGCCACGGGACAACGAACGCACAGCCGCAGTCCGCACGGCGGCGCGCGGGTTGCCCCACGGGAGGGATTGAGTCATAATATCGACCACTCCAGCCGGCGAAGGAAAAGACCAACGAAGGCGGAGAATCTGCGGGCGACTGCCGGCAACCTGCCATGAAGGCTTATCGGAAGGAGCTCTGGTTCAATGTGCCCGGCCGCAGGGCGTTCCTCAATATCACGCCCCAGGTCGAGGAATGCCTGCGCGACAGCGGCATCAGGGAAGGGTTCGCGCTCGTCAACGCCATGCACATAACCGCGTCGGTCTTCATCAATGACGACGAGAGCGGCCTGCACCAGGACTACGAGGAGTGGCTGGAGGGTCTGGCCCCGCACGAGCCCACCAGTCGGTACCGCCACAACCGCACCGGCGAGGACAACGCCGACGCGCACCTGAAGCGGCAGGTGATGGGCCGCGAGGTGGTGGTGGCGGTGACCAACGGCCGCCTGGACTTTGGCACCTGGGAACGGATCTTTTACGGCGAGTTCGACGGGCGGCGGCGGAAGCGGGTGTTGGTCAAGATTATTGGCGAGTAGGGGTGCTCAGGGCTATCTTGACATCAACAGACGCGGGTCGCCATGTCTATCGCTATCTCTTTCCGGTAAGCACAAATCGAACAGGAGCTGCCTCAGACAACGCGATCGGGGAGTCGCAGCTTCCTGGAAGGCCTGGTGGGTGACAAAGGCCTCGACCTCGGGAGCGCCCATTTCGGACGGGTGACGCACGCCGTGGAAATGGATGTACAGTTTGATCATCGGATTCTGCGTCAGCTATTTCCTGCTTCGTTTCTTTGATAAGATCCCGACACAGGATCCGATTTCAAAATC
>CAZNMB010000125.1:0-6194 GCA_964574095.1 uncultured Dehalococcoidia bacterium | reverse complement strand
GGTCGCGGCCTCCGCGAGAGAGATGCCCAGCGCCGCCCCCGTGCCCTCGCCCAGCCGCAGGTCGAGGTCCAGCAGAGGCCTCAGCCCCAGCTTCTTGAGGGCGGCCCCGTGCCCCACCTCCACCGAAACGTGGGACGCTATCAGATAGTCCGCCACCGGCGGACACAGGCCCACAGCGATGAGCGCCGCCGCCCCCGAGATGAAGCCGTCGATCACGACCGGGATGCGGTGCGCGGCCGCCCCCAGCATGACCCCGCTCAGCCCCCCGATCTCGAAGCCGCCGACCTTGGACAGCACATCAAGGGCGTCGCCGGGTTCGGGCCGATTGACCTGGAGTGCGCGCTCGAGGCACGCCCCCTTGCGGGCCAACTGCCCGTCGTCGAGGCCCGTGCCCCGCCCCGTGACCCGCGCCACCGGCTCGCCGGTCATAACCGACGTTATCGCGCTGCTGGGAGTCGTGTTGCCGATCCCCATGTCACCGGTGCCCACCATGTCCAGCCCTCTCTCCACCTCCCGGGCCACGATCTCCAGGCCCGTCTCGATCGACTGCACAGCCTGCTCGAGCGACATGGCGGGACCCGTCATCATGTTCCGCGTGCCGGGGCCTACCTTCCGCGAGACCAGATCGGGGTGCGCCGCCAGCTCGGACGCCACGCCCATGTCCACCACTATCACCCGCGCCCCGACGTGCTTTGCCAGTACGTTTATGCCCGCGCCGCCGTGCAGGAAGTTGAGCACCATCTGCCGCGTGACCTCCTGGGGATAGGCGCTCAACCCTTCCAGCGCCACCCCGTGATCGGCCGCCATCGTCACCACGGCCTTCTCCGCTATCACCGGCATCGCCTTGCCCGTGATGCCCGCGATGCGTACCGACAGCTCCTCCAGCCTGCCCAGTGCGCCGCGCGGTTTCGTCAGCATCTCCTGCCGCGCCCTCGCCGCGGCCATGGCCTTCTCATCCAGCGGCCCGATCCGCCGCAGTGCCTCTTTCAGCGACATCATCCGTCCGGTCTGCATGTCACTCACCGCTATCACCCGACCCGGCAAGCTCCGGGTGGAAGATCCGTGCCATCTCCTCCAGTCCGTCCACGAGCCTCGGGCTGGGGCGGTTCATCAGGTCGCCGTCGATGATGCTGATCCGGTCCGCCTTCACCGCCGCGGTCGTCCGCCATACGGGGTCCGCTTTGAGTTCATCGGGCGACACCACGGCGGTGCCGTGCGAGGCGTCCACCAGTATTACCTCCGGGTCCAAATCGACCAGCGCCTCCAGGCTGAACTGAAGCCAGGGCTCGCTGGCCTCTGCCGCGACGTTGTCGCCGCCGGCCAGTGTTATGAAGGCATCGACGAACGAGCCGGGACCTGCCGTCCACGGCTGGGAAAGATCGCTCGCATCGAACACGTAGAATACGCGGGGGCGGGGCTCGCCGGCCACCGATGCGACAACCCCATCGATGCCCTCACGGAGCTCGCGCACCAGCTCGCTCGCCTCCTTCTGCTGCGCGGTTATCGTTCCCAGGAGCTCGATGTCCGCCATGTAGCCGTCGATATCCTTGGGGTCCAGCACCACCCACGGTATCCCCAGGGCATCGAGCTTCCCGATGTCCGCGACGTACCCGTCAGTGAGCACCAGGTCCGGGTCCAGCGCCGCGATCTTCTCGATGCTAGGCGTGTAGTACCCGCCCACGCTCGGCTTCTCCATAGCCTCCGGGGGGTAGTTGCAGTAGTCGCTCACGCCCACGACTCTGTCGCCCAGGCCCAGCGCGAACAGCGTCTCGGTGATGCTCGGCACGTGGGACACGATCCTCTGGGGTATGCTGTCCAGCCGCACCTCCCTCCCCATGTCATCCGTCACCGCGCCCGCAGCCGGCTGCGAGCACCCCGCGGCGCCGGCTCCCGCCAGCAGCACGCACAGGAGCAGCAGGCATGCAACCCCGATTCTCCCTGTCCTTCTGATCATTGTCCGACGCCCCCTCTCGCGAACGTATTCCACATCACTGTACTATACTCCGGTTGTATGGATTATATGGTGGGGCCCGGCGGATGTCAACACACGCGAAGGTCTCGCGGCAGGGAATCGCGGGCGGTTCGCTGCCCCCGGTGAGACAGAGAATCGGCGCGGGGCTGCTCCCTGCCCCAGCGCCGACGCCGACTCACAGCGCAGACTCGTCTACCTGATGGGTGCTAGGCCTTCCTCCCGTCGAGGATCTCGTAGTCCACGCCCTTCTCCTCCAGCGTCTTCAACAGCGCCGACGTGTCGTCATCGACGCAGACCACGGCCGGCGATATGCCGCTGCGCGCGGCCTCGACGACAGCCCCCCTCACCCCATATAAGCAGCCGGGCTCCACGCCGGCCTTCCTCAGCGCCACCAGGGCCTCGATGCCGATGGCCCCGACGAGGCATCTGCCCTTAACGGCCCTCCGCACCGCGCGCAGGTCCGTGCGCCTCGAGCCGCCCCTCTGGATGCCGGGTATCCTCACAATCGTGACCTTCCCCACCTCCAGCGGGACGATGCCTTCGATGCCCGAAATGCCCGCGTCTTCGCCTTTCTTCACCCCGGAGACGGCTGTCCCCCTGGCGCCCGCCTCGGGGTCGCCGGTCGCGAGGAGCACGCCGTCCCGCATCAGCAGGCCCACCTCCTGCCCCTTGGACAGATCGCAGTCCGCGATCGCGGCGGAGACGGACACGCTGGCAATCGCCCTCTGCACCACGGTTGAGTAGTCCTGCCAGTCACGCAGGCCCTTCAGCATCCACTCCACACCCTCCTTGGTGACGCGGTACTTCGATCGTCCCTCCGAGACCAGCCAGCCCTCCTTCAGCAGCTCCCTCACGTACTCGGAGACCGCCTGCGGACTGAGGTCCAGCCTCTCTGCGATGTCTCTCTGCTGGACGTCAGGCTGATTGGCCGCGACCTCGACGAGAATCCGGAACTTCGCGGCCATGCTCGCGCTTCCCAGAAGCAGTGCCATCTTTGACCCCCACCCCGGCTGCCGTAGTCTGCGGGTAGTGTACGCCATCCCGCCCGGAATTGGAAGATGCGCCCGCGAGGCGCGCCGGGGCACGGACGGCCGGGGCAAAACTCACCCCGACAGCCTTGACAACCATGTGCCTCTAATCTAGTATTCTTAGTGGAGTCAGGACCACCCTGGGAGCGTCAAGGCAGGCAGTCCTTGCCAGAACTGACCCGGCACCCTGTCACCACGTCCCTGGTAGTTGACCTCGGCGCAACCGGCAATCCGGCTGGCGGGCGTTTTCCCGCCCTGTTCTCGCTGTCCCTGAGGGACTTTGTATGCCCAGATTCTCGCTGATACCCCGGGAACCGAAGTTCTTCGACCTCTTCGAAAAGGGCGCCGACAACGTCGCAACCGCCGCTACAGAGCTGCATATCATGTTCCACGACTTCACCAACGTGGCCCAGAAGGCCGGGCGCCTCACCGAGCTCGAGCACAAGGGCGACTACATCACTCACCAGATCATGGAGCAGCTTCACCGCACCTTTGTCACGCCGCTCGACCGCGAGGACATCGGCCTCCTCACCCAGGGGCTGGACGACGTCATGGACTTCATGGAGGACGCGGCGGTCGCCATGCTCCTCTACCGCATCAAGCAGCCCACGAAACGGGCGCGCCAGCTCGCGGATATCCTCGTGGACGTGACCGACGAGCTGGTCAAGGCGATACCGCACCTCCGCAAGCGCTCGGAGATGACCCAGATACTGCAGCACTGCGTTGAGATCAACAGGCTGGAGAACGAGGCCGACTCCATAGTCCGCTTCGCTCTCGCCGAGCTTTTCGACGACATACCTCTCGAGGACGTCATCAAGTGGCGCGAGATCTACGACCATCTCGAAAACGCCGTTGACAAGGCCGAAGACGTGGCGAATGTCCTCGAGGGCGTGGTCCTCAAGCATGGATGACAACCTGGCGCTTCTCATCGTCATCATCGTCGCAGCTCTCGGTTTCGGTTTCTCCAACGGTCTCAACGACGCCGCCAACGCCATCGCCACCGCCGTCGGCAGCCGCGTCCTCTCGCCGCGCACTGCCATCTATATGGCCGCCGCCTGCAACATCGCGGGCACCCTGAGCGGGGCGTTCCTGGGCGCGTACGTCGCCAAGACGATCGGCAAGGGCATTGTCGCACCCGAGGCCATGACCCTCGCCGCGCTGTTCGCCGGGGTGCTGGGAGCGATAATCTGGGTCCTGTTCGCCACGTACAACGGCATACCGCTGAGCGTGTCGCACTCGCTCGTTGCCGGGATACTGGGCGCGGGCATCGGGGCCGCGGGCACGGGCCACATCGTCTGGGGGGTCCTGACGAAGGTGTTCCTGGCCGTTATCTTCGCGCCCCTGCTGGGATTCGGCGGCGGTTTCGGCCTCATGGTACTCATCATGTGGCTGTTTCGACGCAGCCCGCCGGACAGGGTCACCAGCATCTTCAGCAAGGTGCTGGTCGCCGCGTCCGCCTTCGTCGCCTACGCCCACGGCAAGAACGACGGGCAGATGCCCATCGCCATCATCGCGCTCGCGCTCATGATCCACTACGGGAAAGACCAGTTCGATATCCCCATGTGGGTGATATTCGTCTCGGCCATCTCGGTGGCGCTCGGCATCATCATCGGCGGCTGGCGAGTGATCCGGACCATAGGCACCAGAATCACAGTGCTCCGTCCCGTCCACGCCTCGGCGGCCCAGGCGTCGGCCGCAGCCGTGATCGAGGCCGCTTCAAACCTCGGAATCCCCGTCAGCACGACCCAGTGCATCAGCGGCGCGGTGATGGGGGTGGGAGCGACAAGACGCCTCTCCGCCGTGAGATGGGGGGTGGCACGCAGCATCATGGCGGCGTGGGTGCTGACCTTCCCCATATGCATCGCACTCGGCTGGCTTCTGGAGAAACTGCTGGGCCTCTTTGCCTCCTAGCCCGGAAGAAGGTCCCGCCCCGAACCCGCCACCACGCACATTGCCGTGAATTTCGCTGCGCCACACCGACCCCCGCCCGCTGGAGCGGATGCTCCAGCCTACCCCGTTTCACCTGAGACGCAGGACGGGCGGAATGAAATGGGACCCGGCGGCCCAGGTCAGGACGTCCTCCCTGTCATTCCCGCGCCCGCTGGAATCCACTCCCCCCGCAACCAGTCTGGGGGAAGCGGCGTACGGTGGGCCGGTACGGGCAGGCAGGCGACAGGAGTCCGGTCATATTCCGCGGGGGCGCGCAGGGCGGGCAGCAGGAATGACGGGGGCCGCAGGCCGCGCAGGGATGCCGGCCTAGAGCTTCACAACCTTGACGTTGTACACGCCGGGAACGGCGAGCAACTGCTGGCGCACGTCTTCGGTGACCTCTTTGTCCACCGACAGGATCATCAACGCCCTGCCGCGCTTCTCCAGCCGCCCCACCTGCATGGAGCTTATGTTGACGTCGGCATTCCCCGTGACCATCCCCACGGCGCCGATGAGTCCGGGCCGGTCGAGGTGGTCGCTGAACAGCCAGTAGCCTTCCGTGGGGACGATGTCGATCCAGTAGTTGTCAACGCGCACGATGTGGGGCTCGTTCCGCAGCAGCGTGCCCGCGACCGTGGTCTTGCCGGCGTCGCCGGTGACCTCGACGGAGATAAGGCTGGTGTAGTTCTCGCAGCGCGTGGTCTTCTCTTCGGTAACCTTGAGCCCGCGGCTCTGCGCGATGATGTTCGCGTTCACCAGGTTGACGCGCTCTTCCGTGGCTGACTCGAGAAGGCCGCCGAGCACCGCGGCCATCAGGACCGCCGTGTCGTGTCCGGCGATCTCGCCCTCGTACCTGATCGTGATGGCGCCGGTATGCCCGTCAACGAGCTGGGCGCACAGGCTTCCGGCGGCTGAGGCCACGGGGATGAACGGCCGCAGCGCCTTGGCCGTGTCGGCGGCCATGAGCGGGATGTTCACCGCGTAGAGAGCGGGACGCCCGTTGAGCACGTCCAGCACCTGCCCGGCCACGTCCACCGCGACCGAGGTCTGCGCCTCCTCGGTGGACGCGCCCAGGTGGGGAGTGACGATCACCTTGTCGCTGCGCAGCAGGACATTATCGGTGGCCGGCTCCTTGGCGAAGACGTCGATGGCGGCGCCCGCCACCCGTCCTGACTCGATGGCCTCGTACAGGGCCTCTTCGTCTATGATCCCGCCGCGGGCGGTGTTGATGAACCGCACCGTGGGCTTGACCAGCTTCAGCTCCT
>CAZNMB010000124.1:5135-6200 GCA_964574095.1 uncultured Dehalococcoidia bacterium | reverse complement strand
GAACTGCTTCACCCCCAGGTCCTCGGCCCACTTGCCCCGGTTCTCCGAGGGCTCACCCTGCGGGTTGCCCACGGTGGCGATGTTCTTCACGCTGATGCGAAGGGAGTCCGGCACCTTGGCCGCGCCCACCTCGGAGACCACCTTGCGCAGCGCCCTGATGACATCCACGTTCGCCACACCGCGCGGGCAGCGCGCGACGCAGGCGCCGCAGGTGGCGCAGGTCCAGATATCCTCGTCTGCAAAGTCGATGACGCCGAGCTGCACCCGGTGCATCATACGGCGGCTGTTGAAGAGTCTCACCAGGTTCCAGGGGCACACGGCGGTGCAGGTGCCGCACTGGAAGCATATGTTGCACGTATCACCGCCCAGCTCCCCCAGGAGGTCTACAGTCTCCCTGTCGGGAGTCGTCACGGCCATGTCGGCCCTCCTATGCCTGCGTAGTGGGGCCCGGCGACGGCAGCGCCGGCCGCATCGGGCCCTTGCGTCATGCCAGCCTTGCTAGAATCCCTTCATCGGGTTGGGCCCGACCTTCTCGATCACTTCCATGAAGTCGTCGAAGATCTTGGGCACTCTATGCCACTCGTCGATCTGCAACTGGTGAACCTGCACCCGCTCGCTTTCGAGCATCAGCCGCTGCAGGGTCTCCTGGACCTTGCCCGACCTGATCTCCGCCAGCTCGCTGCCTTTCACGTAGTGGCACTGGTAGTCGTCCCCGTGGACGCAGCCGATGAGCAGCACCCCGTCGAACCCCTTGTTGAAGGCGTCGTTGACCCAGATGAGGTTCATCGATCCCAGACATCTGAGCGGGATTACCCTCACCCAGGGGTTGTACTCGATGCGGTTGATTCCAGCCATGTCCATCGCCGGATAGGCGTCGTTCTCGCACATGAAAGCGATGACCCGCGGTTTCTCCTCGTCTTCTTCGGGTACTTCGATGGCCTTGAGCATCGATCCGATGATGTCCACCGAGTAGTCCGCGAAGGAGATGATTCTCTCCGGGCACGAGCCGAGGCAGATGGCGCAGCGGCGACACCGGGTGGGGTTGGGCAGCGGGTTCGCCTTCTC
>CAZNMB010000124.1:0-5035 GCA_964574095.1 uncultured Dehalococcoidia bacterium | reverse complement strand
GGCAGATGGCGCAGCGGCGACACCGGGTGGGGTTGGGCAGCGGGTTCGCCTTCTCATCCTCGTTATACGTGCCGAAGGGGCATTCCTCGGTGCAGCGTTTGCACTGAGTGCAGCGCGACATGTAGAGGTCGGGGTAGCTGGTGTCCCATGTTCGGGGATGGACCGCCCGTCCTCTGGCAGTCTGCTCAACGCACTGGATGGCCTTGAGTGCGGCGCCCGTAGCATCTTCCATGCAGGACGCGGTATCCTCCGGCTGCCTTACGCACCCCGCAGCGAAGACGCCGGTGCGGCGTGTCTCGTAGGGGAAACAGATGAAGTGGGAGTCCGGCAGCCCGTACTTCAGGGTGGGCAACTCGGGGCCCTGGCGGTATCCCAGCTTCAATGCCGGCTCGGCGTAGCGCCCGGAGTCCTGCGCCATCGGGGTCTCCTCCGCAGCTTCGCCGATGGTCTCCATCTTGACCTTGTCGGGCCTGGAGTTGGATACGAGGCCGGTGGCCAGCACAACCAGGTCCACCTCGACAGCAATGTCGTCGCCCAGCAGCGAATCGTGGACCGCAACGGTGAGCTTGCCGCCGTCCGCCGCGACGCTCTGGACGTCGCCTTTTGCCAGGAATATCCCCGGCTCTTCCTGAACCCTCTTGTAGAAGTCCTCGTACTGAGCCGGGGTCCGCATGTCTCTGTAGAATATGTACGCTTCCGCCTCGGCGCTCTGCTGCGTGACGTAGAGCGCCTGCTTCAACGATGTCATGCAGCAGATGGACGAGCAATAGGGCAGGTGCTCCGGATCTCGCTGGCCCGCGCACTGGATGAACGCTACTTTCTTGACTTCTTTGCCGTCAGATGGCCGGGCGATCTTGCCGGTCTTGGCCAGTTCCTCCATCTGGAGGTTGGTGATTACGTCCGGGGACTTGCCGTATCCCAGATGATCGAGCTTGGAAGCATCGTAGGTCTTGAATCCGGTGGCCTGCACAATGGCGCCGGCCTTGAAGGTCTCCCCGTTCTTCAGGGTGACATCGTACATTCCGGGCGAACCTGTTGTCTTCTCGATCTCGGTACCGGTGAAGACCTTGATCTTCGGGTTCCCCTCGACCTCCTTGATCCTGTCTTCCAGTCGGGTGTCCTCCAGGTCGCGGTAGGGGGGAGTCTTCGGGTAGAGCTTGTGCAGCTTGTTCAGCATGCCGCCCAGCGCGGACTCCTTCTCCACGAGGCGCACTTCGTAGCCCGCCTTGGCCGCTTCGATGGCCGCTGTCATCCCGGTGACGCCGCCGCCCACCACCAGCACGGTCTTGTCTATCTCGGCCTGGAAAGGCTCGGGGACCTTGGCCTTGCGGGCCCGGGCACAGCCCATGCGCAGGTAGTCCTCGGCCAGCATCTGGGTGTCTTCGTCGTTCGCCGGATGGCACCAGATTACGTGCTCTCTGATATTCACGCGCTCGAGGAAGACGGGCGGGTCGTATCGGAAAACGTCCACCTTGACACGCGGAGAGCAGGCGGCGACGACTACTCCGTCGATGCCCTCACCCGCGATGTCGGCCTTGATCAGGGCTGCACCCTCTTGGCCGCAAAGGAAGGGGTGGGTCTTGCACACCGCTGCCTTCCCGTCTTTGGTCCCCACGCCGCAGAGGGCGTCAACGTCGATCGCTTCCCCTATACCGCAGCCGCTGCATACGTAGACTCCGATCTTCTCAGCCATTTATTCCTCCAGCTACGACGGATTGGATCGCCTTGAGGGCAGCCCCGGTCGCGTCCATCACCGAGTTGGAGACGTCCTGCGGCCGCTTGGAGCAACCGGCGCCGTATATGCCGGCGGTCCCGGGGACTATGAATCCATAATCGTCATACGTGATGTCGCCCGGAATTCGGGCGTCCGCGATCGAGGGGACAAGTCCCGTGGCCAGGACCACCATCTCAACTTCGGGGGATATCTTCTTGCCCTCGGCAACGTCCTCGACTTCCAGCTTCAGCTTGCCTTCCGCGGTCTCCGATATCTTGGCGACCTTGCCCTTGACCAGCGACACCCCTTCCCTGGCCTGCACGGCCTGCAGGAAGTCCTCCAGGTAGCCCTGGGCGCGAAGGTCGATATAGAACATGTAGACCTGTGCATCCGGGTACTGGTCCTTCACGTAGGTGATCTGCTTCAGTGATCCCAGGCAGCAGACACCGGAGCAGTAAGGGAGGTGGTTCTGGTCTCTCGATCCGGCACACTGCACAAAGGCGATGCTCGCGGGCTCCTTGCTGTCCGAGGGGCGGAGTATCTTCCCCTGGGTCGGACCGTCGGCGGCAGCCAGTCTCTCCATCATGACATTGGTGATGACGTTGGGGCTGGTGCCGAAAGCCAGGTTGTCGAGGTTGGCGGCATCGTACGGCTTCCACCCCGTGGCCACGACGATCGACCCGACGTTGAGCGTCAGCTTCTCTTCGGCCATTCCGAGATCGATCGCGTTGTACTGGCAGGCCTCAACGCACTTCGCGCAGTCGGCACCCTGACAGACGCCGGCGTCGATCACGTATTTCATCGGGAAGGCCGCGAGAGCAGGCAGGTAGATGGCCTTGGTCTTGTCCATGCCGTAGTTGTACTCGTTTGGCCTCTCCACCGGACAGGCCTCCACGCACTTGCCGCAAGCGGTGCAGTTGTCGTTCACCATTCGAGGGGCTACCTTGATCTCGACCTCGTAGTTCCCCTCGGAGCCGGAGACAGCCGCCACCTCTGCCTGGGTGATCACCCTGACGCCGGGGTTCATCTTGAGCCGCCTGAAGTTGATCTCCAGGCCGCAGTCCGGGGCGCAGAGCTTGGGGAAGTACCTGTTCATTCTGCTGACCCGTCCACCCAGGTAGGGGCTTCTCTCGATCAACACGACATCATAGCCCACCTCCGCAGCCTCGATCGCGGAGGTTATGCCGCTGATGCCTCCCCCTACCACCAGGATGCTGTTCTGAGAGCCCATATTGCCTCCCTCTATGAGATGTCTTCCTCTTCAACCGTCCAGCCCAGGGATTTGGCCCCCCTTTCCAACTCCTCGTCCCTGACGATCATTGTGTCCTCGTGGAACAGCGCGAATCTGAGCCACTTGGTGATGCCGAACTCCATGAGGGCTTCGTCGTCCGTTCGCATCGCTTCTTTCACGTCATCTTTGACCTCGAAGCGGTCGAAGAAGCTGCTTCCGAACACCCGCTCCCGGAAACCGTCCAGGTCGTAGCATGTCTTGAAGAACACCGGGATCTTCTTCTCGTCGAGCACCTTGTTCTTCAGCAGGTGAGGATGCAGAGTGAGCTGCATGTAGGATTCCGACTTCCGGTTGAAGACGTCAACGTCCTGGTCTTTCAACCATCCCTCGACGGTCCACTCGGTTTCCTCTTTGAATCCCTGGCAGAGCGCATCGCCCTCCTCAACCACGAAGCAGAACTCCTCGCCCTCATCGCTGGCCGTTTTCGAGGAGGCCAGGCCCAGAGGATACATGCGGCAGGACCAGGGCCGGTCATCGTATATGGTGCACCCCCGGTCCGACACGAACGGGCACTTCTTCTGGTCGTCGTCCCCCAACATGAGCACGACGACGGGAAGCTGGGCGCCCTCGAGCATGAGGGGAATCGTGTATCTCTCGAGGAACTCGGCGGAGGGGATGCCAAGGGCGTTCTTCATGCGCAGAACGTCATACGGGGTGAGGAATATGTTCACATTCGCGCAGCACCTTCCGAAGCACGGGACCCCGGGGTTGCAGGCGAACCGGAACTTGCTCTGGAGCGAGAGCCGGGGGTATTCTCTGAGTATCTTGTCCCTGAACTGTTCCACCCTCTCCATTCTAGCAGACAGAAACTCCAGGCACCAGCCGGTGCCTGGAGTTTCATCGTACCTAGCTTATCACCTCTGGCTTTCGGTCATCAGATAGACGGCCGGCTAGCAGATCTTGTAGATCGGCCTCTCTATGATCTTCATCTCGCCCTTGGCGTCCTGCTTGACGTTGATGAACTTCAGCCAGTGCGCGTTGTCCATGCTCGGGAAGTCGGCTCTGAAGTAGTAGCCGGGCCAGCGAGTCTCCTCACGGGCAAGGACGGTTCGGACGTGGGTCTCGGCCTGCATGAGCCGATGCCTGCACTCCCAGGCCCTCATCAGCTCATGCGCGTCGCGAGCGGCCACTTTCTCCAGGTCCTCCTTGAGGAAGGCCAGGAGCTTGAGGCCGATGTCCAGGTATGCCTTGTTGGTCTGGAAGCCGGCCGAGACGCCTCCTGCGTACTCGTCCATGATCTTCTGCAGCCTGAACATCATCTGCTCGGGGACGCAGTAGTTCTCGTTGATGTCGTCGTTGTCCGTCTTGCCGCTGAACTCGGCGAAGGTCTTGAGCGGCTGGAGCGTCCTCTTCTTCATCTCCTCGGCCTGGGCCGCGCTGACCGCAGGCTGGGTCTTGTTGTCCACGATGTAGGCAATCGCGCCCTTGGCCGCGATTCGTCCTTCGGCGTGCGAGCCGTCGGAGAACTTGTGGCTGGAAGCACCGGACGCGTCGCCAGCCCCGAAGAGGCCCTTCACGGTTGCCATGCGGTTGTAGCCCCAGAAGTACTCCTTCTTGGTCTCCGCGGTCTGGAGGTCCTCAGGGCCGCTGAGCCAGGCGCCGGAAGCGCCGGAGTGCGAGCCGATGAAGTAGGGATCGCACGCCTGGAGCTCGGACGGGGCTTCCTCGGGAGCCGTGTTGGTGCCGGCCCAGAGGATGGCCTGGGAGATGGTCATGTCCAGGAAGTCCTCCCACGCCTCGGACTCGACTTCTTTCAGCCTCTTCTTCCTCGCTTTCTCGTCCGGCACCGACGCGATGATGTTGGCGATGGCCTCCTCCGTTCTCATGAACGCCGGGCCCTTGCCATCCTTCTGGTCCATCATCATGAGCCAGTTTCTGAGGTTCGCCGGGATGGGCTTGGCTAGGCCGTACGGAGCCCATTTGTCGAGCTCGGCCTTGTTCGTCACCATGTACTCTCCGCCAAGGGCGGTGGTGGCGCGGGACTTGAACAGCAGGAACCACGCGCCGACCGGGCCGTAGGCGTCCTTGAA
>CAZNMB010000123.1:0-6264 GCA_964574095.1 uncultured Dehalococcoidia bacterium | reverse complement strand
CATCACCTTGCAGATCTTCTTGGCGTGCATCTCACCGAGGCTGCCGCCCCTCGAGGTGAAGTCCTGGGAGTAGGCGCACACAGGCCGGCCATTGACCGTGCCGTACCCCGTGACCACACCTTCCGCCGCGATGAATACGTCCTCCATGCCGAAATCGGTGCACCGGTGACGGACGAACATGTCCAGCTCACAGAAGCTGCCGGAATCGAACAGGAGGTCGAGCCTTTCTCTGGCCGTGAGCTTGCCAGACTGGTGCTGCTTCTCGATCTGCTTCGGACCCCCGCCGGCCAGCTCCTTCTCCTGCCTTTGCCTCAGTTCCTGAAGGCGATCGAAAACAGTTGCCATCAGGCGTCTCCTTTCCTTGCCCGGCTATTGCTCATGATGTGTCCCGGAGGCCTTCTCATTCGGAACCGCCCGGACGACTACCGCTCGAATCGCCGCCAGGCGGGCGCAGCGGTTGCGTGCGGAGCCCCTCCCATACAAATCGCTCCCTGACTCACGTCAAGGAGCAGCGTTAATTGCCTCACAGCGAGCTTCGACCTTGAGAACGGCCGCCCAACAGGCGCACACTCACAGTTTAGTATGCCAGCTATGCCATTCTTTGTCAAGGTTGGGCCAGCCCCGCCAGCTTCGGCGCAGAGTGTCGGCTCCCCTGCGGTCAGAGGGCACACACACTAGGGCAATCTCTCGCACTATGGTAGAATGTTGAATCGGAGCAGGGGCGACGCGACCGATGAACACCACCAGGGTGCTTGTGCGCCCGATGCAGCTCGGGGACATCAACCAGGTATCTGACATAGAGCGTGAGGCCTTCCCGCCCCCCTGGCCCGCCACGAACTTCCGGCGAGAGCTTACGGTCAACACGGCGACGCGCTACCTTGTTGCCTGCGAGGAACGGATCGCGAACCCACACCACTCCGCGCCCGGCGCCGCCGCTGCTGACCCGCGACCGCGAAAGCCGATCATCCATGCGGCCATGGCACGCATCGCGCGAATCCTCGGAGTCAGGCCCGTCCCGCAGGCACCTCAGGCCTTCATTCTGGGATTCGGCGGCATCTGGTTTCTGGCCGACGAGGCACATCTTGCCACGATCGCGGTGAGGGGCGAGTGGCGCCGGCGGGGCGTCGGCGGGCAGCTTCTGGCTGCCGTTATCGACCTGGCAGCGAAGCAGAACGCCCGGCTTCTTACACTTGAGGTCCGCGCGAGCAACGAGGCGGCCCGCGCCATGTACTCGACCTACGGCTTCGTGGAGGTGGGGATGCGACCGGGCTACTACTCGGACAACAAGGAAGACGCGATCCTCATGACCATCGACGGAGTATCATCGGCCTCGTTTCAGCCGAAACCGCGCCGCTCTGGGGCGGGAAGCGCCGAGGGCCCGGCCCCTCGATTGCAGGCCTAGCCTCGCCGGGCCATCGCGCGACCACCCGCCTCGCCAGTGCGAATGCCTACTACCCTGTCGAGCCCCCCGAGGTCCTTGGTGACCTCGATATCACTGCCGGCCATCAGTCTGCGCGCGATGTCGCACACGCGCCGTCGCTGATCGGAACCAATCTCGAGCAACACAACGCCGCCGTCGAGGAGCCATTCGGACGCGCGACAGAGGAGTCGCTCGATCGTGCTGAGGCCGTCAACTCCGCCGGCCAGAGCGATCCGCGGTTCAAAACGCGACACCTCGGGACTGAGCCCGGCCAACTCCGATTCCCGGACGTAGGGCAGATTGGCAACGATGACATGCACGGGTTCCGGCAGCGCGCCGAGCAGGTCGCCCTGGACCAACGTCACCCTGTTGTCGACGCCATGCCGCTCGCAGTTGCGTCCGGCCACCGCGAGAGCTTCCGGCGACAAATCGGCTGCGTATATTCTGGCATGCGGTACGCTCGCGGCAACAGCTACAGCGATGGCGCCGCATCCGGTCCCTACGTCTGCGATCAGGCAAGCCTCGGCGAAGTCAGTGGACGCCAGTCGCACGGCATGCTCTACCAGCAGCTCGGACTCCGGCCTGGGAATCAGTACCGATGGTTCAACGATGAAGTCGAAACCGAAGAACTCTTTGTGGCCGGTGATGTAGGCAGTGGGCTCGTGGGACTGCCGCCGCTGGACCAGCGCGGCGAACCAAGAGGACTGTTCAGGAGTCACGGGCTCCCGGAGGCCGGCGTACAGCTCGACCTTGTCGAGCCCCAGCGCGTGCCTCAGCAGAAGCTCCGCTTCAAGGCGGGGTTCGTCAACACCATGAGCAGCCAGGTCTCTCGCCGCTTGACCGAGCGCTTCGGCGCGCGTTACCCCACCTTCACCCCCAACCGCTTCGCCTGGTCTTCCGCGGCCGCCGCATCGATCAGGTCGCCGAGGTCGCCCTCGAGCACGGCCTCCAGATTGTGCACGGTCCGCCCGATCCGGTGATCCGTGACCCGGCTCTGCGGGAAGTTGTACGTGCGGATCTTCTCCGAACGGCCGCCTGTGCCCACCTGCGAGCGCCGGGCATCGGTGACCTGCTCAAACTGACGCTGGCGTTCCATGTCCAGCAGGCGCGCGCGCAGCACCGCCATGGCCTTGATCCGGTTCTTAAGCTGCGACCGCTCGTCCTGGCACGTCACCACCATCCCCGTCGGGAGATGAGTGATGCGCACCGCCGAGTCCACCTTGTTCACGTTCTGCCCGCCGGCACCGCCGGAACGGTATGTATCCACCCTCAGATCGCTTGTGTCTATCTCGATATCGACTTCCTCGGCCTCGGGCAGCACCGCCACCGTCGCCGTGGACGTGTGGATTCGCCCCGACGCCTCGGTGAGCGGCACGCGTTGCACCCGGTGCACGCCGCTCTCGTATTTCAGCTTGCTGTATGCCCCTTTCCCTTTCACCTCGAAGATGATCTCCTTGAAGCCGCCGATGCCGGTCTCGTGGCTGCTGATCAACTCCGTGGTCCAGCCCCTGGCCGCGGCATAGCGACTGTACATTCGAAACAGATCGGCCGCGAACAGGCCCGCCTCATCGCCGCCGGCACCGGCTCGAATCTCCACGATGACATCCTTCTCGTCCGCCGGATCGCGAGGCACAAGCGCTGTCTTGATCTCTTCGAGCAGGTCATTCCGCCTCTCCTCCAGGGAAGCCAGCTCATCCCTGGCCAATTCTGCCATCCCCTCGTCCAGGCCCTGCGTGATCATTGAACGCGTTTCCTCGATGCTTGCGAGCGTGGCCTTGTACTTCCTGTACATGCTCACCACGTCCTCAAGAGACGCCTGCTCGCGGGCCAACTCGTGCAGCCTGTGGAAGTCCGATGACACCTCAGGACGAGACATCAAATCATTGAGCTCACCGAACCGTCTTTCTATGGAATCGAGTCTATCCAGCACGCCGCCCTCCCACAGAAAACTCCCCCTCGCGGGGAGTTGCGGGCCTGTTTCAATTATAGCACTGTCGGTTCCCGTCGATGCGCACCTGGCGCCCTAGGACCGGTTCAGCCTCTCGGCCACCTCGTCCAGCCTGACCTTCTGCTGCTCCCCCGTCTTCATATCCTTGATGAGCGCTGCCCCGTCCTCGACCTCGCTGTCGCCGATGATGACCACCCGGCGTGCCCCGAAGGAGTCCGCGTGTCTCAGTTGAGCCTTGAGCCTCCGCTCTCCGAAAGCGGACACAGCCGCGCAGCCCGACCTTCTCAGCATGGCCGTAAGTCTGATCGCCTCGTTCTTGCCTGCCTCTCCCTGGTAGGCAACATACACCGCAGGCGACATCGCTTCGGCCACATCCACATGCTGCTTCTTCAGGTTCAGCACGATCCGCTCGATACCGGTGGCGAACCCTATCGCCGGAGTCGCCCGGCCACCCAACTGCTCGACGAGGTCGTCATACCTGCCGCCGCCGCCAATCGTCGCCTGCGCCTGCCCTTCGCCCCTGGGGCCAATCTCGAATACGGTCTTGGTGTAGTAGTCCAGACCCCTGACCAGCCGGTGATTCACGTCGAAAGCAAGACCCAGCGCGTCCAGGTACCCTCGCAGCTTATCGAAATGGGCTGAGCACTCCTCACAGAGGTGCTCGACGCTGTGCGGCGCCCCATCGGCGATCGGAACGCACGAATCGTTCTTGCAGTCCAGGAGCCTCAGAGGGTTTCTCTCCAGGCGACGCCTGCAATCCGCGCACAGCCTGTCTCGATGCCCGCCATAGTACAACCGCAGGCTCTCCAGGTATGCGGGCCGGCACTTGCGACAGCCGATGCTGTTCAAGAGCAGTACCAGGTCCTTCAGCCCGAGAGCCGCGTAAAGCTGCCACGCCATGTCGATCACCTCGGCATCCGCTGCCGCGTCCTGCTCCCCGATCGCCTCAATCCCGAACTGGTGATGCTCGCGGTATCTTCCCGCCTGGGGGCGCTCGTATCGAAAGATGGCACACTCATAGTACAGCTTGACGGGCTGCGGCAGCGTGTGCATGCCGTGTTCGACGTAGGCCCGACATACTGAGGCGGTACCTTCCGGCCGGAGCGTCAGCTTGTCCCCGCTTCTGTCCTCAAGCGTGTACACTTCCTTCTCGACGATATCGGTCTGCTCGCCGATGCTGCGCGCGAAGAGACCGGCGTCCTCGAAGGTCGGTGTGTCTATTCGCCGATACCCGTAGGTCACAGCCGCAGCGAAAGCCGACCTTCTGGCGAACTCCCAGTAGCGCTGTTCTTCGGGCAGTACGTCCGAGGTGCCACGCGGCGCCTTGTACAAGCTGATACCTCCCGGCCTCACCACCTGGGCGAATGTCGCCTATCAGAATACGTTATCGTCCCTGCTTTGTAAAGGCAATTGCATCACAGAGACCCCTGCAATATACTGTACGTTAGAGGCTCTCGACGAGGTCGCGCGATGAACGTAGAACCACTCCTGGAGAAGATGCAGGAGTATCTTCCCGACTCCAAGCTGACGCTTGTAAGGGACGCCTTCGAGTTCGCGCGCGACGCGCACGCGGGTCAATGGCGGCTCACGGGAGACCCGTTCATCACCCACCCGCTGGAAACGGCTGCCATCGTCGCTGATCTCCACATGGACGAGGTGTCTGTCGCGTCCGCTTTGCTTCATGACGTCCCCGAGGACTGTGGAGTCCCCTTCGAAGACATCGAGGCCAAATTCGGCCCCGACGTCCGGCGCCTGGTCGAGGGCATGACCCGGCTGGACAAGATATCCTTCCAGATTCAGGGCGGCGAGATCAAGGTCGGAAGCGACGGAGACGCCCAGGTGGAGAGCCTGCGCAAGATGTTCGTGGTCACGGCCGAGGACATCCGCGTCGTACTGATCAAACTCGCGGACAGGCTGCACAACATGCGGACGTTGAAGCCCCTGGCGCCCGAGAAGCAGCAGCGCATAGCCAAAGAGACCATGGAGATCTATGCGCCTCTCGCCCACCGCCTGGGTATCTGGCAGATCAAGTGGCAGTTGGAAGACCTGGCGTTTCGGTACCTGCAGCCCGACACCTATCGCCAGATCGCCAAGCTGCTCGCGGCCCGCAGAGTCACCAGAGAACGCTACATAGCCCGCGTCAGTCGCATCCTCAGTGACGAACTCGAGAAGTCGGGCATACGGGCGGAGATCACGGGACGACCCAAGAGTATCTACAGCGTGCACACCAAGATGGAGAGATACGCGGCTCAGGGCAAGGAGTTCAGCGACATCCACGACCTCCTCGCTCTTCGCGCGTTCGTGGAAACCGAGCGCGACTGCTACAGTGTGCTAGGGGTGGTGCACAGCCTGTGGCACCCGATTCCCGGCTCCTTCGACGATTTCATCGCCAATCCCAAGGAGAACAAATACCAGGGCCTGCACACGACCGTCATGTGCCTCGACGGCAGGCCGCTCGAGGTGCAGATACGTACCCATCGCATGCACCGGTTGGCGGAGTACGGAGTGGCGGCGCATTGGAAGTACAAAGAGGGCACGACGAAGCACCTGGAATTCGATGAGAAGATAACCTGGCTGAGACAGCTCATGGAGTGGCAGCGCGAGCTCAGCGGTACGGCGTTTCTCGAATCCATCAAGACCGACATCTTCCAGGACCAGGTCTTCGTCTACACGCCGAAGGGAGAGATCAAGGAACTGCCCCGGGGCGCGACGCCCCTCGACTTCGCCTACCGTATCCACACCAATCTCGGGCACCGGTGCGTCGGCGGCAAGGTCAACGGCAGGATGGTATCCCTCGACTACCAGCTCCGCAATGGGGACACTGTCGAGATCATGGCGACGAGGAGCGGGCGCGGCCCCAGCCTTGTCCAGCGGCGGACAGACCAAAGGCCGTCCC
>CAZNMB010000122.1:0-6372 GCA_964574095.1 uncultured Dehalococcoidia bacterium | reverse complement strand
CAAGTGGAACCACACCAACATCCAGGGCCACGGCATGTCGGAGACCGGGGCCGATGCCGTCCATCAGATGGCCTACGGCATAGGCACGGCGATAGCCATCGCCGATTCCTGCGTGGCGGCGGGCCTCGATCCCGATTCGTTCATGCCCGGCATAGGCTTCCAGATAGCGCAGGGCAATGACTTCTTCGAGTACATCTGCATGTTCCGGGCGTGGAGGAAGCTGTGGGCCAGCGTGGCCAGGGAGCGCTACGGCTGCAAGAAGCCCTCGTCCATGATGCTGCGGACGCACACTCACACCTCCTGCTTCGAGCTGACCAAGCAGCAGCCGCTGGTGAACGTGATCCGCAGCTCGTTCCACGCCTTGGGGGCGGCCCTGTCCGGCACGACGGCGATGGAGGTGCCGGCATACGACGAGCCCATCGGCATCCCCACCGAGGAGTCGCACGTTCTCGCTTTGAGGATCCAGCAGGTGATACGCCACGAGACGGGGATCGCGAAGGTGAGCGACCCGCTCGCGGGCTCCTACTACGTCGAGTGGCTCACCCACAGGATGGAGCAGGAGGCGAGGAAGATACTGAAGGAGATCGACGACGCGGGCGGCTTCGTGAAAGCGCACAAGGGCGGGATGCTGATGAGCACCATGCGCAAGCATGCCAGCGAGTGGCGGAAGTCGGTTGACAGCGGCGAGACCGTCGTGGTCGGCTGGAACAAGTACGCCGTCCCGGAGAAGGAGGTCATCAAGCCGTTCCGCGCCGATCCTGACGTGGCGAGGGTGGCCATAGAGCGGATCAAGGAGTACAAGGCCAACCGCGACCAGACCCGGACAGACGCGGCCCTGAACGCGCTCGTTGCGGCGGCGGAGCGCCTGGACAAGGGCGAACACGGCCACGTGATGCCCGCGTGTGTCGAGGCCGCCCGGGCGAGGGCAAGTTGCGGCGAGATATCGAAGACGCTGAGGAAGGTGTTCAAGTGGGGCCCGCAGTTCAGCGTGTCGCTCCCCCACTAGGAGACCGTTCTGGCCACTGGTGAAGAGCGGAGCGCCGCAGGGCGATTGAAGGCAGCCGCATCCAACCCTAGGCAGGAGGTACTCGGAGTTGAAGTCCAACGGTAAGGCGAAGGTCCTCTTGGTGAAGCACTGGATGGAGTGCCATGACCGCGGGGTGAAGAGCGTCGCATCGATACTGCGCGACGCCGGTTTTGAGGTTATCTACGTTGTCTACATGAGTCCCGAGGAGATAGCCGCAGCGGCTGCCGAGGAGGATGTCGATGTGATCGGGATGAGCTTCTCCACCGGGGCCTATGACGCCCACGTGCCGGAGGTGATGAGGCTGCTGAAGGAGAAAGGGCTGGAGGACGTGATGGTGGTGGTGGGCGGCCTCATTCCCGACGAAGATATCGACTGGCTCAAGAAGCAGGGCGTCCGAGAGGTGTTCGGCGCCGGCGCGGACACCGATCAGATGATCGAGATGCTCAGCACCGCCGCCCGCCGCTAGGGGCAAGTGCTCCAGAGCGAACGCTCTCGCCGCCGCTCCGGACTTCACTCATGGCATCGCCTCTCCTGGCGACGTCCCCGCACGGGCGGGTCGCCGATCGCCATCGTACCTAGCGAGCGATGGTCGCACTTGACATGTCCACCCGCTGCTGTCACAATCTGGCCGGACTGCGCCTCACAACGGTCGAGTTCCTGAATCGATAGGTTCCATTGGATCGCGTCCCGAGAAGGAGGAGAGGATGATACACCTGGCGTGGGTTCTGCCGGTGATCTTGGGGCTGATACTGGTCATTCCGTCTATCAGGGTGATCGGACCCATGGAGGTCGGGCTGGTAGTCAAGAAGTTCGGAGTTGGGAAGCTGTCTGAGGACAACCCGATCGCGTTCGATGGCGAGGCGGGGTACCAGGCGGACCTCCTCATGCCGGGATGGCGATGGAAGTTCTGGATAGTATACAGCGTCAGGAACTACCCCTGGGTACAGGTGCCCGCCGGCGAGATTGGAGTTATCATCGCTCAAGTCGGCGAGCCGCTGCCGATCGGCGCAAAATCGGCGGTATACAAGGACGAGTTCGGGATGTTCCAGAATCTGAGGGAGTTCGTGGGCAGGGGGGGGCAGAAGGGCGTTCAGCGACCTGTCCTGCCACCCGGGACCCTGGCCCCCTATCATCCTGCCGGGTTCTTGATAATCACGAAGTCAAGAGTATACGGGCGACCGATCGACCCGACTCTGATGGAAAGGGCCGACAAGTCCGGTGTGTTGAGCTACAGCAGCTTCGGGCTTGAGGAACACCATCTCAATGTCGTGACCATAGAGCTGCCGCAGGGCGACAAGGCCAGGGAAGGCAGAAAGGCCACCGACGTAGTCGGGATAGTAACCACACTGGAGGGGGAGCCACTCTCCAGAGGGGACATAGCCAGCCGCATAGGCGGCTACGATGACCTCCAGAAAATGGAGGAATCCGGGGCTGACGACTCCAGTATGGTCGAGGCCATACTGGGAACCAAGAATACGGAACATAACAACTACCAGGACTTCCAGGCCTTCCTGCAAAAAGGCGGCAAGATCGGTCTGCAGCACGATCCTCTGCTCTACGGGGCGTTCCTCCTCAATCCGTTCCTTGTCAGGGTCGAGATAGTGCCCATGTTGGTCGTGGAGCAGGGGGAAGTCGCTGTGATCAAGGCCTACGTTGGACTCGCCTCTGCCGATGTCTCGGGTGAGGAGTTCAAGTACGGGACTCTCGTGAAGCCGGGCCACAAGGGCATCTGGAGCGAGACGCTCCGGACCGGCAAGTACCCGATAAACCCGCATTGCTATGAAGCTGTGATCGTGCCGACCTACATACTCACGTTGAATTGGGCCACCAACATATCGGAAGCTCACAAACTCGACTCAAGACTATCATCCATTGAGGCCAAGAGTGTCGAGGGGTTTGTGTTTCGCATAGACCTCCAGGTGCAGATCCACATTGCGGACACAATGGCTTCACGGGTTATCTCCATGGTCGGGACCATACAGAACCTGGTGGATGAAGTCTTGCAGGCTGCCGTGGGCAACCATTTCCGGGACAAGTTGCAGTCGATGCCTGCTGTCAGGTTCATAGAGACGAGGCAGAAGATCCAAGAGGAAGCCTTCGACCACATCAGCAAGCACCTCAAGATGTACGAAGTCGAGATAAAGGGCGTCTACATCCAGGATGTCGTGTTCCCGCAGCAGCTTGTGCAAGTCCTGACTGACAGGGAGATCGCCAATCAGGAGATCCTTACCTATCAGAAGCAGGAAGCCGCGCAGCAGGAACGCGTCAAGATGGAGAAGACTCTCGGCACTGCCGACATGCAGAAGGACCTCGCGCGCTCGCAAGTGGACATAGACATCAGGAAGAATGAAGCTTCCGCCAGAAAGGCCCAGGCCGACGGCGAGGCCTATTTCGTGAGTGAGACGGGTCGAGCGGAGGGCGAGAAGGTCAAAGCCGTTGGCCTTGCCCAAGCTGAGGCCTACAGGGCCCAGGTGGAAGCTCTCGGGCAAGTCCCGACGGCTGCGGTGAACATGGTCAACTCCCTATCGGAGAGACAGCTCAAGTTCGTGCCGGACATATTGGTGAGCGGGGGCAGTTCCATGGACGGCCTCGCCGCATCGCTCATGGCCTATCTGGCCGACATCAGGAAACGCGCGCAGTCGACCGGACCTGAGTAGGACGGGGGGGAGGGGAAACGCAAGCGACTGTGGGCGGGGAAGGCGCCGGGACAGGCGAACCTCCGAAGCCCCCCTGTGGCTGTCCAGCCACGGTGCCGGTGTGACTTACTCTCGAGGCACGATGGTCCGAGGACAGCCTCGGGACTGCGCCGCTTCACTTGCCGCTCGTCTGGCCGACATCGAAGCTTACGGTGAAGGAGTCCGTGCCGCCGGAGATAACGTCCAGGATCTCCGCCTCGAGTCGATACTGGCCGGCCGGTGTGGAGGCCGCCAGGTGGAGGGACAGGTCTCCCCACGTGTACTCCGGGACGTCCTCGAGCCCTGTCTGATGGTATTCCTTGAGGTCGGTCCCGCTCAAGTACAGCGACTCGGACGGCCCGTAGACTCGGACTTCGGCCACCCTGAGCCATGTATCATACCCCCCGTCGGCAGCCAGGGCTGAGACCCCGAGGACCTCGAAGTAGATGAGGACCGAAGTCCCCGGCTCGAAAGCGCCGTCCTGGACGTCGTAGTCGCGGTAGCCCCGGATTTCCGAGCAGACCTCGACGTTCTCCACCTGGAGTGAGACCGCCGGCATCCCGCCGGGCGACGAACTGGCTTCCTCACCCGGCCCGACCAGGACCGTAACCCCGCCGGCGGTGAACCAGACATTCCCTTCCTGCGTGCGCAGCTCCGTGTCGCCGCTCTCATCCACTTCCAGGCTGAAGGTGGTCCCGCGCACCACGGCCACGCCGGACGGAGTCTCGACCTCGTACTTCGACGAGGAATCGGCCAGATTCTGCACGCGGTTGACCGTGCTGCCCACGAGCTGCCACACGCTCACGGTTGTAGAGCCCGTGGCGGCATCACGCGCCAGTTCCTCCACCGAGACGTCTGAGCCGGGGCCGATCTCGATCACGCTGCCCTCGAAGAAGACGAGGAGCACGGACCCGTCTTCGCCTGTCGTGACTCGATCACCTGCCTTCAGCTTCATGCCCGCGGAGGCCTGAACAAAGTCAGTCCCGCCTTCGTCAGCCTGATACACAAGCACTTCGCCGGATGGGGACTGGACCGTGAACGAGATATCATCGCCGCCATGCTGGCCTGTGGGCGTCGGGGTGGACGGCGGGACAGCGCTGCCGGAGCCGCAGCCCAGCACCAAGGCCAGAAGGCAGATCGAAACGATCGCGGGGAGGAGCCCCGACGCTCTCGTGAGGCCGGACATCATGGTTCGCATTGGAGACTATTGTAGCGGCCATTCCGGCGGGAAGGCAAGCCGGCGAGATCAGGGTTCTCTTCGGTCCCGGCTGGCGGTCTGCGTCAGCCGGACAACGAAGGACCGCACGCCAACGACAGCAAGACCATCCTGAGAATGGAGGTCACATGCGGTAATACGCAGACCTCTGTTGTCAGCGACGCACAGGTTCGGTTCCCGCAGAGGCCTCTCACCCTATCTTGAACTCCCACCGGCACGCGATATCGTCCTCCCCTTTGCGTGGAGGCAGCTTCAGGGCGGTGGCCTTCATGTTTGGATTGAAATACTCTGCGATCCGCTGGAACATCGGCACCTCCACCTCCTCGCAAGTGTATCTCTGCAGGGCGTGGTCCCCGGTCCTCTCCCACCACACCACGCCGCTGCAGCGAGTCACAGTCATTACGCCGTGACTGCTGCTCTTCAGGTCCCAGTCGATGTCGAACAGCACCCCGAACCCCGGGCTGAACTGAAAGTACTTGAAGACGGCTTCGACGTCGTTGCCGGCGATATTCAGCGCCTTGGCTACTCTGCTGACCTCGCTCAACGTCCCGGTCTGCCATATCTCCTTGTCGTAGTCGAAGGCCGCGCGGTCGCCGAATCGCTTTCTCATGGCGGCGACCCACATCGGGCCTACTCCTACGTACAGCTTGCTTGCCGCCGCCATGAGCCTGATCAGCGCGTCCTTGGAGAAGTCCTGCAGCTTCAGTTGCGGGTCGAACTCCCCCCTGTAGTCCGGCAAGTCTTTCAATTCGGCCTCCTTCTTGTCCTGGCAGAGCCGCGCTCCCCCTGTCGGCACGCGGAGTCCGATCACTGGTAGTTGCTGTGCCGTCAGAAGGTCACGGTCTCGAATGGGTCGGGCACCCGTATCTCGATGCCCGGCGCATTATGCCGTATTCTCTGCAGAAAGCCGCGCATGTCGATGAAGGGCAGGGTCTTGGGCTTCATGCGCGGGCGGATGGGAGCTGTGAAATCGTCGAAGTGAAATGGGATGACGATTCGCGGCTTCGCGATCTCCAGCAGACGGGTGGTATATGCGGGGACCTTCTTCCAGCCTGGAACGCACATGAACAGTACATCGCATTCGTGCCCGCGCAATTCCGATTCAATCAGATTGGCGCTGCCGGCATGCATGAATGTCATACCCCCGACCTCAAGCCTGGGCACGCAGGCGGCGCCGAGCCGGTACTCCCGGGCCTTCATGGGGAGCCGGCCGCTCGGGTTCACGTCTCCCGGGAAAGGTATGCGGCCGAGAGCCACCAACCCGTGCATGGAGGGGATCATGGTGACCGCCGCATTGTCAGGGATCTCGATCGGTCCGCCTTTCTCAGCTATGGTGACACGGCCCGGCATGCCGTGCCTGACCATGAGATTCTCGAGGCTGACGCTGCCTACCAGAGGGCCGTCGAGATGTCTTGAGAACTGCGGAATATCCAGGGCATGGTCGAAGTGCGTAT
>CAZNMB010000121.1:0-6375 GCA_964574095.1 uncultured Dehalococcoidia bacterium | reverse complement strand
GCTACCCACGGTCCACCTCCTCGCTCTCGGCGAGCACCGCCTCGGCCGCTACCGTGGCGCGGACCAGGTGGCCCAGCGAGTTGGCCGCTGCGCTGTCCAGCACGTCCGCGGCGGACAGCTTGGCGGCGGACCGGCTGAACGCCACGATCGAGGCCCGGCCAGCCTCCATGCGCATGCCGTGGACGAACGCCACGCCGTCGCCCTTGACAAACGGATGTGTGGCCAGGGACAGCAGGGCGGCCTCCAGGGTGTCGGCCTCCACGGTGACACCGCCTGGGTGAGCGTGGACGATAGGGGCGGTCATGGCGACACCTCCTGCCGATCCAGGTCGGCGTTGAATTTCGTTTCGCAGTCCGGACAGATCCCGTGCGAGATGCCAGCACCGGCCGGGGTGTTCGCTACGCTCGTCTCGGGGTCCGCGTCGCCGTGGTCGTATCCGAGCAGCCACGAGTCACCGACACGGCGACGGCCGCACCAAGCGCAGACGACGCCGTCGTTGTTGGCCCGGCGCCTCTGTTCGCGTGTTCGTTCCATTGTCTCCTCCTTCGTGCATCCCGCGCACGGTACAACCCGCAAGGGCCGGGACGCCGGGGCGGAGGGGGTTGCCCCGGGCCGCAAGCGGCGCCCTCACGGGCTGTACGGCGGGCGGGAGGCCCGCTCGGGTCCTAGTCCTCGATATCGGACTCCTCTTCTGGGGTCAGATCTGGACCGACCGGCAGAGTGTCCATGTCGTCCTGGGTCGCGGCCCTCCAACCCTCCGTCGTCTCAACGATTGGCCCAAATGATCCGTGTCTGATTCTGTCTGTCATGGTCCCTCTCCTTTTCGGTGCCGCGTCCCGGCGGCGTGGTTCGTGTTACACCACTAAGACTATTCATGTATACCCTTTATTTAACCCGCCACCAACTTTTTTCAGAAATCGTAATTCCCCAACAGTTACACGGTGTTAGATTGCGTCTGGGGCACGGGCCGTCCTGCTCCCGCGCCCGCCGCACCCGGGCCGGGCCATCAGCCTGCCGGTCTCGGGATCCGGCCGGATTTCCCAGCAGTGCCGCCCGCTGCCGTCGTCGTCTCGGGCGCACAGGTAGCGCCGCTGGTCCTGCTGGTCACCGCCCCAGCGCCGCACGTGCTCGCAGCAGTAGTGGGGGGAGTCGCAGAAACGGCGGCCAGGGGAGGTCATTGCGGCACCGCCGGCAGTTCCCGGGGCCACGTCCACGCCTCGCCGGGCCCGAGCGTCCATTTCCGCAGATTGTCCTTGACAAAACACGGCACCCCGTTGTCAGCGCACCAGACCACCACGCGGCGAGCGGCCTCGAGCACGGGCCACGCGTCCGGCGCTCCCGCTCCCGTCTGGGCACCTACCACCACCCAGTCCAGGCCGGTTAGAAACGCAGGTTCGAAGTCCAGATCCAACAGCGGTTCCACCGAGGCCCAACACACACCAGGACCCCTCCGGAGCAGCCCGACCACCCGGTGCTCGTCTGCGTTGCTCGTGAGGCTGACGCCCAGGTGGACGTTGCGCGGCCACCGAACGCCAACCGACAGCAGGTCCGGGCGCTTGGTGAGCAGCAGGAACGTGTGGCGCGGAAGGCGAGAGCAGAACCTGGCGAGGTGCTCTTGCAGTTTTCCGGTGTCCCAGTCCTCCCGAACTGCGAGAACAGGATCAGGTGGGAACGTGATCGCTGTCCCATCGAAACACATGTCCCCCATCGATCCGATGAACACCCGCCGGGGCCCGCAGCGGGCGCGGCCTAATCGTCCAAGGTGGCGCACCAGCACGTCCAAGTGAATTGCCGGAGCGAACGGATTTCCGCCGCCGTCGCTCCACCCTGTCTCCGGGTCTACGCTCGACGTGGCCAAGTCCACTCGCTCATACACTGTGCCGTGGATGTTCGCGAACCGGTGGGCCATCCGCCGGGCGTAGCAGAACCGGCACCCCTGGCGGCAGCCCGTGAACGGGTTGATCGTCTCGTCACACCAACCGATCTTAGAGGTCATCTCAGCACCCCACCTTTCCTGTTTACGATTTCTGCCGCGGCCGCCTGCATCGAACGCGGGGACAGCAGGTCAGCGTCGATCGCGTCTCCCGCTCCACGAAGGTGCTCACCGCACACCACGCTGCCACGCCACCGCTCGATCGCCGGCCGGTCGCACCCCGCCACCGAGCACTTGGCACCCTTTTTTATCCCACGGGCTCGCTCGTGCTCGATTCCCACTTGGTGGCCGCGGCGCCAGCCCTTCGTCTTCGGGATCCCCAGACGGCGCCTTCGCTTGGTCCTGGCCTGGTTGATCTGGGCGCGCTTGCAACCAAGCCGCTCCTCGAGCTCTGGCACGGTGGCGGACAGCAGGTCGGGGATCGCGTCCCAGTCGATCCGGTAAGTCATGACGTGTGTCCCTCCCTCCTACAGCGCGAGCACGCGCTGGGCTAGTCGCTTCGCTGCTATCTCACAGTAGCGCTCCTCGATCTCAATCCCGATGGCGCGGCGCCCGAGGTTCTTCGCGGCGACCAGCGTGGTTCCGCTGCCCATGAACGGATCGAGGATGAGGTCGCCAGACGATGACGAACCTGATATGAGCCACCGCGATAATTTTTCCGGCTTCGGGCTTGGATGATTTATGCCTTTGTTCGCCTGACCGGATGTCATCCCGTTGATCGTGATTAGGTCCGGGTTCCACGTCCCACTCCCATACACAAGTACCGGAGTCCAGTGATTAAACGCCCCGTAGTTCGTCCTCGATTGGGCAGCATGGCGAACCCAGCATAGTATCCAGTCTGGCCTCGGGTAGTCCCAAAGTGTTGTAGGAGCCGTAGTGAACACTACAACCGGAGAGGCCACACGCGCAAGCGGCAACCACCATGATGGAACCTCTGAGTCCCACTCGCTGGATCGAAATCCAACTCCATACGGCGGGTCCGTGATCACCGCGTCCACCTTCCCGAGCGTCGGCAGCACCTCCCGGCAATCGCCGCAGAAAATCCGGATGCCGTCCGCGTCGTAGTAGGGGGTCATTTCCACTCCGCATCCGCGTCCCGCGACGCCTTGCGTGCCTCTGTGAAATCGATTTCTGGTTGGTTCACGCGGTCCTGGTTTCTCGCGTTTCCCTCTGAATCTCGGAGAGCCAAGCCGATCCAGTACCTAACCCCACGGATGGGTGACGATTGAACGAATCCACGCGACTTCAGTGCTTTCCCGAACTTCACCTTTGTGAGTGGTTTTTGTGTCTTCTCCGCCGTCATTGCTTCGAGGTAGCATGCAAAAAGGTCCGCCACGCTGACACGTAAATCATCTTCGGCAATGACACGGGTCTCCATGAAGTCGCCGAGCGGATCCTCGTCTCGCCGATACTCACTCACCGATTCGACGATCGCGGCGCAATCCTTCAGCCGTCCTCCATCAGCGAGCCAGGCTTGCAATCCGCGATAGGCCCATTGCAGAACGCCGCCAGCCTCTCCCCTGAGCTTGTCGGTCAGCTTCCGATCCTGGTCGTCCCGCTCAAAACGCACCTTGAACTCGACGGGAGCCAAGCGGTCGAAAATCGCTCGGCTCGTGTCTCGCAGCGTCGGGCGGTTGTTCGTGCTCACCACTGGCTTGCAAATTGGATGAAACTCGAAATGCCTTCCATACGGATGGCGGCCCTGGCACTTGTCTCCGCCTGTGATCTGCTTGAGCAGCGATTCGTTGAGCACGGCGCCGCTCTCAGTCTCGGACGCCCTGAGCAGCCGAACTCCCTCGATCTGAGCGACCTGGTATTCGCGACTCGTTCCCGGGTTCTTCAAGCTGGCAAAAAACTCAGGGCTCGTGACGCCGGCATAGTCTCCGAGGGCGTGGTCGAGAGCATCCAGGAACACACTTTTGCCGTTTGCTCCGGTGCCAACAAGCATGACGATCACCCGATCGGAAATAATACCGGTCAAACAGGTGCCAGCCCAACGCTGGACCCACCCCCGGACGCTTTCATCCGGGAGCACCCGCTCGAGAAATGCCTCCCACTGCGGCGCTGGAGCGTCGCCCCCCCATTCCGCGTTTGCGATCCTCGTCAGCATCATCTCAGGGGACGGGGTCGTCAGCGTCCCGTTTCGCAGATCGACGCATCCATTCCGACAGTTCAGCATCCATGGGTCAGAGTCAAGGACCGAGGCCTGGATCATCATCTCGGGCAATTCCTCGGCGGCTTTCAGCGATGAGGCCACCCGCCCGGACTGCTGACTGTCGCGCGCCCATGTGCGAAGCTTCGACGCCGCGGATCTCTCCTTGGTCAGCGATGCCTTGGCCTGGGGGTCGTCTTCCGTCTTCATCGCGTCCATGATTCTGTCGATCATGGCCTGAGCTTCGTTCACGAGTTCGGCCGCGCACTCGCGCATCATCGTTCTCGCCGCAATGCCCTCAGGGTCGATCGCCCATCGGCTCCCGTCCCAGCACAACCACCCACCACGCTCGGGACAATAACGGACCTGTGGGCCGTAGGCCGCCGCGAACCGCTGCGCGTTCGCCATGTCGGTGCGTGGATCAACGCCTGAACCTAGAACGGACGGGGGCGCCGACGGAACGGGGGTCTCTCGTGTTCGCTCTCGAGATTCACGCTCCACCCCGGACCACCGAGCTACCAGATCGGCAGCGTCACGGAACTCCACCCCGTCCTTCCGCATCAGGTAGTCGAACACCGAGATCGTCTCACCGGTGCGGAACGAATGAAACGCCCCCCGCTCAGCCTCTCCGGATCCGTCAGCGACACCAGCAGATGGATTCTTGTCGCCAGTGCTGGACCACGGGTCACGACACTCCAGCCAGCCGGGCGATGACGCCCTGCCCGTGAGCAACCCACCGTAAACCGTCTCCAGGGATAGCCTCTCCAGAGCTCGAGCACGCCATTCACTCGGGTTGGCCTTGGCTCGGCCAGGGTTGGGCTGTTTCGGCGCTATCGACACAAGCGCGTCGACCACCTGTGACGGCTGGATCGTCTCTAGATCGCCAATGTCGATTTCATTTCCTTCTAAGTCGCAGAACACCGAGCCGCCGTCTGGCGCTCCCGACCACCAGGGCAGCCAAACCAGATTGCCCAGACCGCCGGCGGAACGGATCGTGTCCTGTTTCGGGAACACCTCGATCCCGCGGCCTGATTTCGCGTCGGCGTCTGTGCCGTCCTCGAGCTGGACGACCGGCGCCAGCGCGTGGCACAGCTTGCGGGCCGCGGCGGCCTGGACAGGCGCGTCGAACAAAAACCACACGTGCCAGCCCGTTCCGCTTCCAGACCGCTCCAGGTGGACGGCAAGGCCCATGCTCGAGGCCCTGGTTGCCGCCATTCGAGCAGCGCCCAGGGGGTCGGCCAGTGCGTCGCTGTGGCCGGCTCCGTCGAAGTCGATGCACGCCCAGCGGGTTGTCCCGTCCGGGTTTGGCGTGTAGCTCCCTATCCGAAACCGTCCGTGCGCTTCCCCCGCCCCGTGCTGCGTCTTGTAACGTACTTCTACCTCTGGAGCACCGTTGCCGAGCACGTGCCCGCCCAGCAATGCCAGCAGGTGTTCTTCGCAGTTCACAGCCACCGGACACGGAGCGCCTTTTCCACGGCCCCGCCCCCATGGAGCCGCTACGGCCACCACGTCGCGGCGGCAGAAGAACAGACAGGACAGGATTTCGGATTTTTTCATCGGTAGTGCCCGAGGTAGGTGCGTTGGTGGTGAATCAGCGCGTGGCAGGACGAACAGACGACCCACACATTCGATCGGTCATCCGTTCCGCCGTCGACCACTTCTTTGACGTGGTGCCCCTCGAGCACCTCGGGGTGCGGAAGCTCTGCTGGTGTGCGCTGGCATAGATCGCAGAAACCGCGGCTATACTTTCTGGCTAACCCGAGCGAGGATCGGCGACGTTTTTTCTCGTTTTCCGGCTTCGGCAACCAGCAGCTTTGCCCGCAGTCCCGGCAACGGACTGACCCGAAATGAGGCCCGGATTTTCCGCCGATAACGACGTTGCCCGATCCGCACTTCGGGCAGGTCGGCTTTCCAGCCTCGGTTCGGTTGGCGTCAATCACTGTTCCGCCGAAACCCGCGATGGATCCGCATCGGACCCTCTGTTTTCGACCCAGTCCTCGAGGTCCGAGAGGCGGTATAGAACCTTAGATCCTGGACCGTCAGGCTGGAAAAACTTCGGGCCCCGGCCGTCGGATCTCATCGAAGTGAGGGCTTCCGGGGTGTACCTGAGCCATGCCGCGGCCTCTTTTGCAGTGAGAAATGGGCTATCAATCGACATCAGGTTTTCTCCTTGTTTAAGCCGGAAGCTACCTACCAAAAAAGCGGCTGTCAAGTTTTTTTTGCGATTCTTTCCGAAAAACTTCCCACCATTGTCTACAGAAATTGTCTACAGAAACAGTAAACCCCACAA
>CAZNMB010000120.1:2158-6393 GCA_964574095.1 uncultured Dehalococcoidia bacterium | reverse complement strand
AATCCGGGTTGACGACACGGCGGAGAGGGCCCGCAGGCAACCCTCCACCTTCGGTATCATCCCTCCGGAGATAACGCCGGAATCGATCAAGGCCCGGGCTTCATCGGGAGAAAGCCTTGGCAGCACGTTGCCTTCGCTGTCCTGGACGCCCGGGACGTCCGTGAGGAAGACAAGCTTCTCCGCTCTCAGCGCGACCGCGATCTCACTCGCGCTCACGTCGCCGTTGATGTTCAGCAGCATCACAGGGTCGTTGTCCTCACCGGGCAGCTTGAAGCCGCCGGGGGCTATGACCGGGACATACCCGGCCCCGAGTACCGCGACTATGGACTCGGGGTTAATCTTCACCACCTCGCCCACGTAGCCCATCGCCGGGCGCTGGATTCTGCCCTGAATGAGCCCGCCGTCAACCCCGCTCAAGCCGATAGCCCGGCCGTTGAGGGAGTTGATAGTGGCCACCAGTTCCTTGTTCACGAGGCCGGCGAGAACGGCCACCACCACCCGGAGCGTCTCCTCGTCGGTCACTCGCTGTCCCTGCACGAAGCTGCTCGATACTCCCATCCTGTCCAGCCACTCGGTGATCCTGCTGCCGCCTCCGTGGACGACAACGGGCAGGAATCCCCTCTTGTGCAGGGCCACAACATCCCGCAGCGTGGTGTCGCTGCTGCCCAGGGTCGAGCCGCCGATCTTGATCACAACGGGCCTGGCCCCGGTCTCGAAGAAACGCTGCCACAGGTCTTCAAACTCCTTCTTCAAGCTCGGGTCGGCCCACTTCTCAAACTCGCCCGCCGCCTGACGGTCGTGCTCGATCTGCTCGTGCTGCTTGCCGATGGAACTCTGCATGATCGCGATCTTCTCGTGGAACACCAGGTTGGCCATCGCCCGCGACAGGGCCTGTGAGCTCCGCGCGGACGCTATGGAGAAGATGGTTATCCCCAGGGCGATCAGGGCCAGCCCGACGAAGATGGCTGCCAAGTGGTCATAGTACAGCCCCGCTCCCAGGCCGGCGATTCCCAGATACAGGAAGCCGATACCCAGCACAAAGCTCTTTCTCGAAGGGGCTTTCCGGCTTGCCTTTGCCATTGTGCAACCTAGGTCATGTATTCGCTGTTGATAGTAACATACTCCTCGGAAAGATCGCAGCCCCAGGCGGTGGCGCACGCGTCGCCGAGGTTGAGGTGGACTCGAATCGCCACCTCAGGCCCGTCGAGCACCGATCGCGCCCGCGAGCTGTCGAAGCGCTGGGGATGACCCGCCCGCATGACGCAGACATCTCCGAGGAAGAGGTCGATCCGCGACTCTTCCACCTCCACCCCGCTCCTGCCGACGGCGGCAACGATGCGTCCCCAGTTGGGATCGGACCCGTGCACCGCCGCCTTCACCAGCGGCGAACCCGACACGACGCGGGCGCCCGCGCGGGCCTGATCCGCCGTCAGCGCGCCGTCAACGGTGACCTCGATCAGCCGGGTCGCGCCTTCGCCGTCGGCCGCGATGGCCCTGGCGAGCGAGACGCACACCTCCTGCAGGCCGCTCTCGAACTCGTCCGCCTCCGCCGTGCCGCCGCGCACCGGCTCGTTCCCGGCCAGCCCGTTGGCCATGAGGATCACCGAGTCGTTGGGGCTGGTATCCCCATCCACAGTCACCATGTTGAACGAGGCGTCCACCGCCCTTCGCAGCGCGCCGGAGAGGAAGCCCGGCTCCACCGATGCGTCCGTCGCCAGGAAGCAGAGAAGCGTCGCCATGTTGGGATGGATCATCCCCGCTCCCTTGGCGATGCCGCCGATCGAGGCTTCCACCCCCAACCCGCCGAGCGCTATCTGCACCGCCGTCTCTTTGGGTACGCGGTCGGTGGTCATGATCGCCCTCGCCAGATCGTGACCGCCCTCCTTGGACAGGTTCACGTCCTCGATGCCGTCTCTGATGAGGGCCATTGGCAGCGTGGCCCCGATGACGCCGGTGCTGCACATCAGCACCTGCTGCGGCGCAACACCCAGCTTCGCCGCAGCCAGCGCCGCCATCTCCTCCGCATCGGCCAGCCCCTGCTCGCCGGTGCAGGCGTTGGCGCACCCCGCGTTGACCACGATTGCGTGAATGTAACCGGCCTCGAGACGCCGCCGGCACAGTACCACCGGCGCCGCCTTGATACGGTTCGTGGTGAACACGCCCGCGGCCGCGCAGGGCACCTCAGTGGAGAGGATTCCCAGATCGAGCACGTCCGCTCCCGGCCTCTTGATGCCGGCGTAGGTCGCGCCGGCCGAGAAGCCCCTCGGCGTCGTGATCGTGCCCCCGGAGACATGCCTGATACCCGTGGTCATCGTTCCCGACATATCCCTGTTACCCCGCAAGTCGGACAACGGAATGAGTCTATCATACGATACCGCGCAAACGCAACGTTCGCGCTCCGGAATGTGAGGAGGCTCGTAGGGAGGGTGAAGTGGTGGCGGAATGCACCTGTCCGGGATGCGCGCGGCCCTTGGGGCGCTGGCGGTATCTGACCGGGACATTCTGCCCGCTCTGAGTCCGGGTGCGGTCGGCCAGGGAGCGAAAGCGAAAGGCCGCTCGTTTTCACGAGCGGCCAATTCTCGTGCCCACGTCACCGGCAGGAATCAGTCAGCTTCAGAGAAAGGCACCGCATTGTCGATATTCGGTGCGGCCGTTGGGCTTGGCTCGGGAAGAGTAGTATCGTAAGTGTTTGGTCCTATTGATGGCCCGGGATAGGGCAGCAGTTCCTGAGATCCGACAGGCAGTCTGGTTGAGTTACCATCTTCATCAAAGACACAATGAATCACGTCACCCAGCGATAGGATGATTGCCTCCGTGCGTTCGTCATTCAGAAAATACACCACAAGATGTACGCCACTACCGCCGACCCAGTCCGGAGCACCCGCAATCCTGTCGAACTCATTCTCCAAATCGTCGTATCCGACTCTATCATAGAGTTCGTCTGCATCTTGAGCCGTCAGTCTGGGTGTATCCGCCGGCAGGTCCCCAAGCGTGATAAGTACATCCCTTCGCCACTCGCCAATCGAACCGATGCTGTGGTCGGCAAAGATAGCGTCTAGCTGCTCTCGCTGCTCAAGTGTAGCCCTCTCATAGCTCAACTCGTAGAAACTACGGTTGTCTTCTTCGACTTGGTTATAGCCTGATTCCTTGTTGTTCTGTTCTTTCTGTTGTGCCATCCATTCGTCAACCTTTCTGTCAACGTCAGAAGACGCATGAGTTGCAACAGCAACTGTAGCTCCCAACAACGAACCCACGACCACAACTGCTATTACTCGTGCAGCTTGTCTGCTCAGAATGCGCGCCTTCATTTGAAATTCTCGCTTGGGTAGACGCCCACTATCATCCCATATGTATGTATGCCACGGAACACGTAGCAGTCTTTCCTATACGATGTTGCTGGAATTATACCATCGCACGTGCCTTCTGTCAAATACCCGTATTCACTCGTCAGAATGTTACCGAGAGGGTATGGTTCACTCAACCAGGAATGTTACTGAGGGAGGCCATGCCGAGCGACGACAAGATGAGTTTGGACGAACGACGCAAGTACCTCAAACTGGTGATGCCCCGCTACGCCAAGGCCGGGAGGGTGAAGCGGTGGCGGAATGCACCTGTCCGGGATGCGCGCGGCCCTTTGGGCGCTGGCGGTATCTGACCGGGATGATTGGTGGGTTTCACCCGCCTGCGGCGGGCTGCACCCACCCTACGACTGACCCGCGACCCCCGATGGGGGGCGTCTAGCCCTGCTGCTCCTTGAATGCCTGTATGGCCCGGCTGACTATCTCCGACCGCTCGGGCTTCTTGCTGGTCTTTCGGAACTCCTCGCTCTGCATCTCGTCGATGGCGAGCACATCCTCGGGGTTCAAGTAGAACGTGGCTTTGATGCGTTGCCGTTTCGCGGGCCCGCTGTCCCGGCGCTCCGCCTCCGCGGCCGGCTGCTCGAGCTCAGGGATCACCCTGTCGGTCTTCCTGAATATGCTGGGCCTGGCGCCGAGCGTTCTCTCCTTAGAGTCCATTGACAATCTCCTTGGCCAGGTTTCGATAGGCCTCCGCCCCCTGGATGTCGGGCGCGTACTCCAATATGGTCTTGCCGGCGGCTGCGGCCTCTTTGAAGCGCACGCTCTCATTCACCGCCGGCTCGAACACAGTGACGCGGCCCGCCAGCTCCGCCTTCGTGCGCTCCAGCACCTCACGGGCGTGGATCGTCCGGTTGAGGCGGGTGGGGAGTATCCCGA
>CAZNMB010000120.1:0-2058 GCA_964574095.1 uncultured Dehalococcoidia bacterium | reverse complement strand
TCCAGCACCTCACGGGCGTGGATCGTCCGGTTGAGGCGGGTGGGGAGTATCCCGAGTATCTGGAGCGACGGATTGAGCTCGACTCTCATGTCTTCGATCACATCGAGCAGCAGGCTCACCCCCAGCATCGCGTAGAATTCGCAGACCATCGGTATCAGAACGGAGTCCGCCGCGGACAGGGCGTTGACGGTGAGCAGCCCGAGGCTCGGAGGGCAGTCAATCAGGACCATGTCGTACGCGCCCTTCGCCTCCGCCAGCGCGTTCTTGAGCTTGTCCTCACGGCGGTGCTTGGTGAAGAGGGAGGCCTCTATATACGACAGCCGGATGTTGCTGGGCGCCAGGTCCAGGTTTGGCCGCACGGTCCGTATGATGTCCGACAGTGAGAGCTTGCCATCGAGCACGAGAGAGAGCTCCTTGTCCAGGGCTCCGGAGGGGATAGCGAATCCCTCCGCCAGATGGCCCTGGGCGTCGGCGTCAATCAGGAGGACTCTCTTGCCCAGCGACGCGAGCGACGCACCCAGGCTGATGGTCGTGGTTGTCTTGGCCGAGCCGCCCTTCTGGTTGGAAACAGCCAGCGTGGGCATGTCAACCTCCCGCGCCAATGGTATATGACGCCGCGCAGGCTGTCAAGACGCCCAGCTACTCAGGCGTCTGGCTGTCTGGATGTCCGGGGCAGCGCGGACTCCGGCGGCCCGCCGCGGTGACCTTTCCACTTCTGCTATAATGGGGGCGCCCGGGGCGGCAGGAGGCCAAGTGAGACGGATCGCGATCGTATTGTCCCTTCTGGCGGCGCTCGCGCTCCTGCTGGTCCTCATCGGCCACGCGTACACTCAGGGGAACGAGACCGGAGGCGGATCGACGTCCGGCTGCTGCGTCTGTGCCAGCGCGTACGCCTCAACCGACGACGAGCATGTGAACGTGATCCGCCAGCTTCGCGACCGGTACCTCGCCACCAATCCAGTCGGGCGCGGCGTGATCGTGCTGTACTACGACGTGGTCAGTCCGCCGCTGGCGGCCTTCATCAACGATCACCCGTCGGTCAAGCCGCTGGCCCGGACCGCGCTGGCGCCGCTGGTATTCCTGAGCACGGTCGCCCTGGATACCTCCGCCACGGAGAAGGCCGCCATCGGTGGCTCGCTGACGCTGCTGTCGGCCGGTGCGTTCCTGTGGCTCAGGAGGAGGTACCGGCGGCGTGCCCGGTCTGTCTAGCTGCGGCTCCCGGCCCGCTTGGGGCGCGAAGGGGAGTCCTCGAGGCATTGGCGAGGCCGGACGCTAGCTCCACCTCCACACCAGACCCCCATCCTGCCGGTCGTATTCGAGGAGCCTGCCGCCAACCCACGCGCTGACGTTCTTGCTTATCTCTTCACGGGCATAGGGAATGACCTCCGCCAGCCTGTCCACCAGGCTGCCCACGGGGTCCGCCGACGTCGCGACCGGGCCCAGCGCCTCGATCACGTCGTCCTGCAGGAGGTGCCACGCCAGAGGGCTGCGCACCCCCGACCGAGCCGCCACGTCGAGGTCCGTCCTGCCCTCTGCCACCAGGTCCTCCATGTGGCGCGCCAGTCCCTCGTTGTACTGGTTCAGGACCTCGGCGATCTCCTCCGGGCCCGCGTCTTTCGTCCGCGTCACGGGGGTATTGGCATCGTACTTCGTCCAGTCGCTGGTAAGTATCTCGATGCCGTATTCCTCCGCCTTCTCACGCACCTCGGTCCCGGGGAACGGCGACAGGACGTTGAAGCCCCAGGGGGTCTGCAGCTCCAGGCCGAACCGGATGTTCTGCTGCAGCGTCTCCCTGCTCTCGCCCGGCAGCCCGATGATGAAGGAGGCCAGGACGTCGATGCCGGCCTCGCGGGCCATCCTGACGCCTTCCCGGATCTTATCCAGCGTTATCTTCTTCTTCACGGTGTCCAGTATTTCCTGGTTGCCGCTCTCAACCCCGTACAGCATCCAGGTGCACCCGGCTTCCCGCATTCTGCCCAGCAGCTCCGGGTTCACCGTGTCCACCCTGGAGAACACGCTCCAGTTGAACTTGAGACCCCTCGCCAGTATGTCATCGCA
>CAZNMB010000119.1:3265-6409 GCA_964574095.1 uncultured Dehalococcoidia bacterium | reverse complement strand
TATCACTATAACAATCCCGCAATGGCTCGACCGCATACTTCAATCGCTCCTGCTGCTTCTTCTCTGTCTATGTAAACGCCGCAAGGTATGCAGAATCCCGCTATCGAAAGGCAAATACGCAATCGTCGACCCGGAAGATTATCCCTGGCTGTCTAAATATAAATGGCACGCCATAAAAAAAGGCAATCGTTACTACGCCTCGAGATTCGAAACGATAAACGGCAAACGAAAGCACATCTATATGCACCGCCAAATAATGCAGTTAAAACTATACGCTATACGCTGTACGCTGAACGCTGAGTTGGTCGTCGACCATATCGACCGAGACCCTCTTAACAACTGCAAATCAAACCTCCGACTTGCAACGATAACTCAGAACAACTGGAACAGCGAACGAGGCAAAAATATGGGTACTTCAAAATACAAAGGCCCGTCCTGGAAATCAGAAAAACGAAAATGGCAGGCTTCTATTACCATCAACGGCAAACAGAAATCGTTAGGCTACTTCGACAATGAGATTGACGCCGCCCGCGCCTACGACAAGGCCGCCAAAAAACACAGGGGCGAGTTCGCTGTATTAAACTTCCCGTAAATCCCCGCGTCTTGCCTTATGAATTAAAGCAGTAGGGACAATTTTCAAATTGTCGTTAAATTTAGCACCCGAATTTATTCGGGGGTTCCTGTGAATCTGAGATTAACCCACCGTCTCATTTCTCCGATAAACAAATAAGTAATATTTGTCGTATATATCGAGGAGAACCATTAAAATGCAGACTTTATTGGAACAGAACACTGCCGGGGCCGTTATGACGAAAAAATGCCCATTTTGTGCTGAAGAAATCCAGGCCGAGGCCATAAAGTGCCGCTATTGCGGTGAGTTCCTCTCGAAACCCCCGCAACAAATAAAGAAAAAATGGTATTATTCCCCAACAGCCTGGGTCGTAGCCTTTTTATTTGTCGGACCATTTGCAATACCTATCGTCTGGATTAATCCCAACTACAGTCTGCTCAAAAAAGCCGTCATCAGCGTCATTATGGTTGGTGTGACCATATTTCTCGTTTACGCTATGGCTGGAATGTACAACAACCTGATGAACCAGGTCAACCAGCTCGGCCTCAATTGACTTAGCGTATCAAATACACCGACAAATTATTCCCTCACCGGATTGTTTATTCTCAATATTTAGCTCCGTTATCCACACTGTCCTGTAAACTAAAAATTATCTCACGTGTAGCTTCGAAGTATAACCTTCTCTTTGCTGGTCCGAAGAACCGCTTAGAAAGGCATTTACTTCTTCAGCGACTTTCCTGCCTGAGTAAAGCATGCCGCCAAATGTCGGCCCCATACGCGGCAGGCCGTGAACAGTAGCAACCGCCATTCCGCAGACAAAAAGACCGGGGAAAATTTGTCCCGTCTTTTCCACTACTAAATCCTCAGAACTGTTCACATCCATAGGCCCAAATGTATGCAGTGTCAGCAGATTCCTTTTCTCTACACTTCTGGATACACAAGCATCATGACCGGTAGCGTCTATAACAACTTTAGCTTCAAGGGAAACGGGGTCCACACAAGTAAGGGCCCTGGGCAGGGCGGAAACCGCTGTCCAATTAACTACTGCTCCTTCAACCTTGCCGTTACGCAGGACTACGTCGTCAAATTTGGTCATATTAAGTATCTTCACACCGGCGTCACAGGCGGAAGAAATAAGTTTTGAACACGCATTAGGACCGTCAGAGACAAACAATCCGTCATCGAGTTCTTTATATGTGATGTTCAATTCATCTAAAATTTCCTGAGATGGCGCCCGAAATGTGACGGTGTTCATAAGATACCCTCCTATCCAGAATCCGCCGCCAGGGTAATTATTGCTCTCGACAACCAAAACCTTGAAACCATTGTTGGCCAAATCCCTTGCAGCCGTTAAACCGCTCGGTCCGGCACCAACGATTATGACATCCGAGACGATGTACTCTTCGAACCACTTTGAAAATTCGCCGACGATTGCCCGAGTTATCTGAGACTCACTTACTTTCTGAAACATTTTTTTCCTTTCTTTTTGATGATAGTGATTTTCATATATCAGAATCAATTATGGACCCTGATTCGAGATACAAATCAACATTTGCAGGCTGTCCGGGATTCCTTACTCTTCCTGGAACAACCAGGTAGAAAGATATCTTTCTCCTGTGTCAGGCAGCACAACAACAATTAGCTTGCCGTTGTTTTCCTTACGCTTAGCTACTTCGAGAGCAGCCCACAAGGCGGCGCCACAGGAAATACCGGCTAAAATACCTTCTGATTTTGCCAGAGTCCGCGCAGCTTCAGCAGCGTCTTCATCCTTCACGCGAATAATTTCGTCAATTATCTGCCTGTTCAGAACACTCGGAATAAAACCGGCGCCTATGCCCTGTATCTTGTGTGGGCCGGGTTCGCCTCCGGATAACACCGGCGAAGCATCCGGCTCAACTGCAATCACCTCAAAACTTTTTTTTCTCTTCTTAATTACCTCGGCAACACCCGTAATAGTACCGCCTGTGCCGATACCTGCGACGAAAATGTCCACTTTGCCGTCGGTGTCTTTCCATATTTCTTCTGCAGTGGTTTTTCGATGGATTTCGGGATTAGCAGGATTGTCAAACTGCTGGGGCATAAAGCCGTTCGGTGTTTGTTTGACAAGCTCCTGTGCTTTTTCAATTGCGCCCTTCATTCCTTTTGCTCCTTCTGTAAGCACAAGCTGGGCGCCGAAGATTTTAAGTAAATGCCTCCTTTCGAGGCTCATAGTTTCAGGCATAGTGAGTATAAGCCTGTATCCCTTCGCCGCGGCTACAAAGGCAAGGCCGATTCCCGTGTTTCCACTTGTCGGCTCAATAATTATCGAGTCTTTGTGCAGCAATCCTTTGCTTTCTGCGTCTTCAATCATAGCTAATCCTATGCGGTCCTTTACGCTGGAAAGAGGATTAAACGACTCGAGCTTTGCCAGGATAGTAGCATTTATCCCTTCGCTGATTTTGTTGAGTTTCACCAGAGGTGTGTTGCCTATGGTTTTCGTGATGTCTTCAAATATTCTTGTCATTGTTGGGCTCCCGTAAATTTCATGATTTATCCAAAGCCTGTTCAACGTCCCTAATAATGTCGTCGATATG
>CAZNMB010000119.1:0-3165 GCA_964574095.1 uncultured Dehalococcoidia bacterium | reverse complement strand
AGATACTTTTTTACTCTTTGCTTCTCGGAGCTTGATTTGAGGCCGGGGTAATTCACCCACGAGACTTTGGAATGCCCACTTAGGAACTCCGCTACAGCGAGAGCATTTTCCGAATGTCGGGGCATTCTCAGATGCAGAGTTTCAAGTCCCTGCAGGAATAAGAAGGCATTGAAGGGTGACATCGCCGGTCCGAGGTCACGCAGAAGATTGACCCTTGCCTTGATAATGTAAGCGATATTCCCAAGAGCTTTGAGCGCCTCGATAAAGTCCAATCCGTGATAGCTGGGGTCGGGCTCGGATATGAGGGGAAATTTTCCGTTCTTCCAGTCGAACTTTCCCGAGTCAACAATAAGACCGCCGATGGATGTCCCGTGGCCTCCGATGAACTTGGTTGCTGAATACACTACAATATCCACACCAAAATCGAACGGATGCAGAAGATAAGGAGAGACGGTATTATCGAGGACGAAAGGAACGCCGTTTTTGTGAGCAATTTGTGAAATTTCTTCCAAGTCGGCAACATCAAGCTTGGGGTTTCCTATCGACTCGCCATAAATGGCTTTCGTCTTCGGCGTGATTGCTTTTTGAAAGGCCTCCAGGTCATTCGATTGGACAAAATTCACTTTTATGCCGAGTCTGGGAAATGTGTAGTGAAACAGGTTATACGTTCCGCCATAAAGGTTATCAGCGGAAACGATTTCATCTCCCGCCCCGGCGATGTTTAACAACGCCAGTGTAATCGCGGACTGGCCGCTTGCGACAGCCAGGGCTCCTACACCGCCTTCAAGCAATGCAACACGGTTTTCCAGCACATCCGTGGTCGGATTCATAATGCGGGTGTAAATGTTGCCGAACTCCCGCAACCCGAAAAGATTTGCTGCGTGTTCAGTGTCTTTGAACTGATATGAAGTAGTCTGATAAATAGGCACAGCCCTTGCACCGGTTGCGGAATCAGGTCGTTGGCCGCCGTGCAAAACAATGGTCTCAGGTTTTAGCTTCTGGTCTGTCTTGCTCATATATTAATTCCTTTCATTACAGAATGCCAAACAGAGTAAAGTCATTCTACACTTCGTCTAAAACGCATATTGAACGCTCAGAACAATACCGTCGCCAAGCCCGACCTTTGATGATGATTTATAGTCACCTGCGTTTACATACGCGCCGACCAGCGTTAGGTTTTTATTCTCAAACCAGGCAACGTGAGTCTCCCAATAATCGGCGTTCTTGAAAGTATCGAAGTGTGCCCCCTGTCTGTATTCAAAACCAACAGCCAGGTTCTTTAGAAACATTACATCAATATTGCCGAAAAGTACCTCATCGCGATGCTTGTCAAAGCCGAGAACTCCGAGGGTACGTCCTTTCGTGGAAAGCATCCCACCTGACAACAGAATCGGTTTCGGTGCTTGTTTTATAAACTTCGTTGCCACTATGTAAAAGTCGAAGCCGGTATTGTCCACTTTGGCGGGGGTGTCGAATGTTGTGTGTTTCAAAACCGCCCCTACAGAAACGGCAGGGGCAAAACCCCAGCCATTGAAGTTCTCCTCCAGTACGAGCAGCTTTGCACCGAAATTGTGTTTCTGTATATCCTGAAAGGTGGTCGAAACGGCATCATAACCATAGGAAAGCTCTAAACGTCTGAAAACCGTCTGAGCGATACTAAACGCTGCCCAGTCTATTTTGCTGTCGCTCAGATTTACATACCAACTGCCAAACTGGGGCTTACCAGTAAATATCTGTTGGAGCAAAGACTCATTGCTTTTATTAGGGTCCGTGGTCTGGTTGCCGGCGAGATAGGCTAAAGGATTGAAAGCGACACCTCCGACACCTTCGAGGTTATTTAGTGGGACACCGGCAAAGGAGGAAAATAGCTCAGTAAATGAAATTAAAAATATGAGTTGTAAAATTACAACCAGTTTTTTCATCGGAAAATCTCCTTACAATTACATAGTTCATTCTGCTTATGCAGGGGTTTCCAGATGTCTGGTTGTACCTGTCTTTAAAAAATTATTATCAAATATTATCTCCTGCGGTATGATCGCGCGGACAAAATATCTCTTATGCTATATGCCACCTCCTTTCTCTACTTCCCATATCTCGTTAAAACGTTTCCTTTTTGTAACCTCAATTTGTACAATCTTTCCATCGTGAACTTTGATTAAAACACTTCCATAATCAAGGCTTGAGACAGATTCGATAACATTTTGAATAATGGCATCACTCAAAAAACGCTTATTATTGTTCTTTTTAACACTCATTAATATCCAAACAAAGCATAGCCTACTAATCCCATAGGGATAATAGTATATATTTAATTTTTGTCAAGAGTTTTTTTAAAATTTTCTTTAAAAAGGCGATTTTTGGATGAATTAGTCGGCTGGTTTAGCATAGCTTCGACAATATGTGAACATCGGACCGGCAATTTCTTTTAGGCCGTTTGAGAGATATTGGCTGCTATATAAAGCGTTAAAATGGGCTGTTTCGCAGGTTCCACCGAAATTTTTTAAAAATTTTCGGTTTTTTTTGAGAATTTTAGCTTTGCAGGACCGGCCGCTTTGGATAAACTACTATGCTTTTACAACCTAATTTTAAGGATTTATACGGTTCCTGCGCTGCCTTAGGCACGAAATCGAGTCGGGCGAAAGGTAAAGGGAGTATTTGTACATATTTCGGCCTCGCCGATGTAGCTTCCCTAAGCTAAACGCTGCAAGCTGGCTTACGGTAATGAGATACATCACGGCCGTGAGTTGCTTAAAGGAATAGGACGCATTTTTCGGCGTGAGTCGCTTAAAAAGAAACAGGAACAGGTTTCTAAATCAAGTCGCTGCTGTAGCTCAGTGGTAGAGCACGTCCTTGGTAAGGACGGGGTCAAGGGTTCAAGTCCCTTCAGCAGCTCAGTAAAAAGAAGCCCTCGAAAGAATTCGGGGGATGAATGAAATGGATTCCTGCTTCAGGCAAGAGTGCCGGCTCAATAAAGCAGATTCCAGTAGAGCGAAGAACAATGATTTGTTGTGTATCGGATTGAATGAAAGGTAAGCGACGTAAAACAGGAATTAGCAGGGCAGTAGTGTAGTGATGCAAATAATTTACTGTAGAGCAGGATCAGGTCAGTGGTGTTGTGATGCTGATAATAATTAAGGATAGAACGGGACCAGGGAATAATAACCC